>DAICZL010000146.1 GCA_027311165.1 bacterium | reverse complement strand
GCGCGCGCACCGCCTCCTCCAGGCTCTCGATGCCGCACAGCCCGCATCCCGTCGCTCCCGCCCGCCGGCGCCGCCGGCGCGACAGCGCGTCGGCGCGCGATGCGGCCAGCCACATCCGCAGCTCGATTCCCAGCGGACGGGTCACCACCTCCAGCTCCTCGATCTCGCCGGCAGCCCCGATCACGCCTTCGGTCAGGCTCCAGCCCACCGCCAGGTCCTCGAGATCCGCGGGCGTGGCCATCGTCACAGCATAGGTGTCGCGGTTATAGGTCAGCGCCACCGCCGTTTCTTCAGGGACGCATCTCTCGTCGGACAGCGGCAAGGCACCGTCCTTCCAGCGCACCCGTGATACCCAGGACAGGCTGGGACTCTGCCCTGGACCAGCAGGGGACTCGGACCCGGGACCCCTTCCCACAGGACGCGACCTCAGTCGGCGGCTTCGGGATGGGCAATCCGGCGGCTGGCCCTGGCGTGCTCGTCATAGGCTACCTGCCAGTCCGTAGGACCGTTCGACGGCGCCACCTGCACCGCCGTCACCTTGTATTCGGGGCAGTTGGTGGCCCAGTCGGAATACTCGGTGGTCACCACATTGGCCTGCGTCATCGGGTGGTGGAAGGTCGTGTACACCACGCCGGGGGCGACCCGGTCGGTGATCAGCGCCCGCAGCGTCGTCGCTCCGGCGCGGCTCTCGATCTTCACCCAGGCGCCTTCGCCCACGCCGCGCTCCTCGGCATCGTGGGGGTGGATCTCCAGCCGGTCCTCCTCGTGCCAGACCACGTTGGCGGTGCGCCTGGTCTGCGCGCCGACATTGTACTGGCTCAGGATGCGCCCGGTCGTCAGCAGCAGCGGGAAGCGACGGTTCACCTTCTCATCGGTCGGGATGTATTCGGTGATCACGAACTTGCCGCGGCCGCGGGTGAATTCTTCCTCGTGCATGACCGGCGTGCCTTCGGGCGCCTCCTCGTTGCACGGCCACTGGATCGAGCCCAGCTCGTCCAGCTTTGCGAAGGACACCCCGGCGAAGGTCGGCGTCAGCGCGGCGATCTCATCCATGATCTCGGCCGGGTGCGCGTAGGTCATCGGATAGCCCATGGCATTGCTGATCGCCATGGTCGCCTCCCAGTCCGCGAGCCCCGCCTTGGGCGCCATCACGCGGCGCACGCGCTGGATCCGCCGCTCGGCATTGGTGAACGTGCCATCCTTCTCCAGGAAGCTCGACCCGGGCAGGAACACATGGGCGTAGTTCGCGGTCTCGTTCAGGAACAGGTCGTGCACCACGACGCATTCCATCGCCTCAAGTCCGGCGGTCACGTGATGCGTGTCCGGGTCGGACTGGGCGATGTCCTCGCCCTGCACATACAGCCCCTTGAACTGGCCCGAGACGGCGGCATCCAGCATGTTGGGGATTCGCAATCCCGGCTCGGCATCGAGCGTCCGGCCCCATAGCGCCTCGAACGCTGCCCGCGTCGCGTCGTCGGACACGTGCCGGTAGCCGGGCAGCTCATGCGGGAAACTGCCCATGTCGCAGGACCCCTGCACGTTGTTCTGTCCGCGCAGAGGATTCACCCCGACGCCGGGGCGCCCGATATTGCCCGTGGCCATCGCCAGGTTCGCGATCGCCATCACCGCGCTCGAGCCCTGGCTGTGCTCGGTCACGCCCAGCCCGTAATAGATCGCGCCATTGCCACCGGTGGCATAGAGCCGCGCGGCGCCGCGGATCGCCGCGGCCGGAACCCCGGCGACCAGCGCCACCACCTCCGGGCTGTGGCGCGGGTCGGCGGCGAAGGCGGCCCAGTGCTGGAACTCGTCCCAGTCGCAGCGGCGGCGGACGAAGTCCTCGTCCACCAGGCCCTCGGTGACGATGACATGGGCCAGCGCCGTCAGCACCGCAACATTGGTGCCCGGCCGCAGCGCCAGGTGGAAATCCGCCTCGACATGCGGGGTGCGCACGATGTCGGTGCGGCGCGGATCGAGCACGATCAGCTTCGCTCCCGCCCGCAGCCGCTTCTTCATCCGCGAGGCGAACACCGGATGCCCGTCGGTCGGGTTGGCGCCGACGATCAGGATCACGTCGGAATGATCGACGCTGTCGAAATCCTGGGTTCCGGCGGATTCACCGAAGGTCGCCTTCAGCCCGTAGCCGGTCGGCGAATGGCACACCCGCGCGCAGGTATCCACGTTGTTATTGCCGAAGCCGGCGCGCACCAGCTTCTGCACCAGATAGGTCTCCTCGTTGGTGCAGCGCGAGGAGGTGATGCCGCCGATTGCATCGCGCCCGTACTGGGCCTGCAGGCGCCTGAACTCCGACGCGGTATGGCCGATCGCCTCCTCCCAGCTCACCTCGCGCCAGGGATCAGTGATCTTCGCGCGGATCATCGGCTTGAGGATGCGTTCGCGGTGGGTCGCATACCCCCAGGCGAAGCGGCCCTTGACGCAGGAATGGCCGTGATTGGCCTTGCCGTCCTTGAACGGCACCATGCGCACCACTTCCTCGCCGCGCATCTCCGCCTTGAACGAACACCCCACACCGCAATAGGCGCAGGTGGTCACCACCGAATGTTCGGGCTGGCCGATCTCCACCACTGATTTCTCGATCAGCGTCGCGGTCGGGCAGGCCTGCACGCAGGCCCCGCAGGAGACGCATTCCGAAGTCAGGAACGGCTCGCCCATGCCCGCCGCCACCCGGCTGTCGAAACCGCGCCCGGCGATGGTCAGCGCGAACGTGCCCTGCACGTCCTGGCAGGCGCGCACACAGCGCGAACAGACGATGCATTTGGACGGGTCATAGTCGAAATACGGGTTCGAGCGGTCCTTGGCCTCGTGCGTATGGTTCTCGCCGTCATAGCCGTAGCGCACGTCGCGCAGCCCGACGGCGCCGGCCATGTCCTGCAATTCGCAGTCGCCATTGGCCCCGCAGGTCAGACAGTCTAGCGGGTGGTCGGAGATGTATAGCTCCATCACCCCCTTGCGGATCCGCTTCAGCCGCTCGGTCTGGGTATGCACCACGATGCCCGGCGCGACCGGGGTGGTGCAGGAGGCTGGCATGCCGGCGCGGCCCTCGATCTCGATCAGGCACAGCCGGCAGGACCCGAACGCATCCAGCATGTCGGTCGCGCACAGCTTGGGGATCGCCGTTCCCAGCGCCATCGCCGCGCGCATGATCGAGGTGCCTTCCGGCACCGTCACGCTCTGCCCGTCGATGGTGAGGCTCACCTGCGCGCTCGCCGCGCTCGCCGGCGTGCCGTAATCGGTCTCCTGGATCAGCGACATCATCGCCTCCTTATTCGGCCGCGACCCTGGCGGGCGGCGCGGCGCCGAAATCCTCGGGGAAGTGGCGCAGGGCGCTCATCACCGGATAGGGCGTGAACCCGCCCAGCGCACAGAGCGAGCCGAACTTCATCGTGTTGCACAGGTCTTCCAGCAGCGCGAGCTGCGCGGGCCGGTCCTCGCCGCGGATGATCCGGTCGATCACCTCGACGCCGCGCACCGAGCCGATACGGCAGGGCGTGCACTTGCCGCAGGATTCGATGCCGCAGAATGCCATGGCGAAGCGCGCCTGCCGCGCCATGTCCACGGTGTCGTCGAACACCACCACGCCGCCATGGCCGATCAGCCCGTCGCGGGCGGCGAAGGCTTCATAGTCGAAAGGCGTGTCGAACAGCGCACGCGGGAAATAGGCGCCGAGCGGCCCGCCCACCTGCACCGCCCGCACCGGCCGGCCCGAGGCGGTGCCGCCGCCGATGTCATCGACCAGCTCGCCCAGCGTGACACCGAAGCCCGCCTCGAACAGCCCGCCATGGCGGATATTGCCGGCCAGCTGGATCGGCATCGTCCCGCGCGAGCGGCCCATGCCGATGTCACGATACGAAGCGGCCCCATCGGCCAGGATCACCGGCACTGACGCCAGGGAGATCACGTTGTTGATCACCGTGGGCTGGCCGAACAGGCCCTTATGCGCCGGCAGCGGCGGCTTGGCGCGCACCTGGCCGCGCTTGCCCTCCAGGCTGTCGAGCAGCGCCGTCTCCTCGCCGCACACATAGGCGCCGGCACCGACGCGCACCTCGATATCGAAGGCGAACCGCCCCCCGGCGACATCGGAACCGAGCAGTCCTTCGGCACGGGCCAGCGCGATCGCGTCATTCAGCGTGGCGATGGCGTGGGGGTATTCCGAGCGCAGATAAACGTAGCCCTTGTCGGCGCCCACGGCGAACGCCGCGATGGTCATGCCCTCGATCAGTACGAAGGGATCCCCTTCCATCACCATCCGGTCGGAGAAGGTGCCGCTATCACCCTCATCGGCGTTGCAGACGATGTATTTCCGCGCGCCTTCCGCGGCCGCGACCGTGCGCCACTTGATCCCCGTGGGGAAACCCGCCCCGCCGCGCCCGCGCAGTCCGGACTCGACCACCTCCTCGATCGTGGCCGCGGTTCCCAACGAGAGCGCCCGCTGCAAACCGAGATACCCGCCATGGGCACGATAATCGTCAAGCGAAAGCGGATCGGTGATGCCGCAGCGGGCGAAGGTCAGACGCGTCTGGCGCTTCAGGAAGGGAATCTGCTCCGGTGCGCCGAGGCGCAGTCTGTGGGCTCCGCCCCCGGCGAGCGCGGCCTCCAGCAGCGCCTCGGCATCAGCCGGATCGACCGGCCCATAAGCGATGCGCCCGCCCGGGGTCGCCACCTCGACCATCGGTTCCAGCCAATACAGCCCGCGCGAACCGGTGCGCACCAGCGTGATGGCCAGCCCGCGCCGGGAGGCAGCCTGAAGCAGCGCCGCCGCCACCGCCTCAGCCCCCACCGCGAGGGCGCCAGCGTCGCGCGGCACATACAGGGTCAGGCTCATGGGAGGGCCTCCAACACCCTGTCCAATTTGGTGATGGTCAGCCGGCCCACCACCTCACCATCCACCAGGGCAGAGGGCGCAGTCGCGCACAGGCCCAGGCAGTAGATCGCCTCCAGCGTCAGCCGCCCATCCGCGGTGGTGTGGCCGAGGGCGACGCCGCAGGCGGCCTCGGCATGAGCGGCGAGCGCATCGCCCCCCATCGCCTGGCAAGCTTCCGCCCGACACAGTTTCACCACATGGCGGCCCGCTGGGACTTCGCGGAAATCGTGATAGAAACTGATCACGCCGTGGACATCGGCGCGGGTCAGATTCAACGCATCCGCCACCATCGGAACGGCGGGATCGGGGATGCAGCCGAATTCAGCCTGAATCGCATGCAGGACCGGCAGCAACGCCCCGTCCTGCCCGGCATGGGCAGCGATCAGCGCCGCCGCTCGGTCGGGCTGCCACATCGCAAAGCCGCGCATCCCACCGTCCCTTCCAAGACTTCGCATATGCAGCGCGATCGGCGTTTACGATCAAGAGTGTTTCGCCGTGCTGCGATAGAACACCCCTATCATCGGATCGAGCCCTGCCTATTCAGCTTGGGGAGTCGGGGGGTCGGTCTCAAGGCCGGCACCGATCCGTCTCGCCTCGGCGACCAGTGCCGCGGTCAGGGGCGTCATCCGCTCGCGCTGCTTGACCACCAGACCCACGGTGTAGGAGGCGTCCGGAGCCACCAGCCGGATCGCCCGCAGCGTGTCCGGCAGGCCGATCGCTTCGATGAGCTTCTCCGGCATGACACTGGTCCACAGGCCGGTGCGGACATGGGCGAACAGGGCCAGCAGCGAGTTGGACTCCACGGTAGCGGTCGCGCGGACCCCGACGCCAGCCAGGATGCCATCGATGATCCGCCTGTTCTGCATGTCCGGCGTCAGCAGACACAGCCGCACCCCGTCGAGTTCGACCCAGGCCAACTCGGAGCGTTCGGCGAACCTCCCCGTCCGGTCGGTCACGAAGCGGAACCGCTCGCGATAGAGCGGGATGGTCCCGACCCGCCCCAGCCGCTCGTTGTCGAGATAGGTCACCCCCGCATCGACATCGAGATTGTCGATCCCCGCCAGGATGTTGATGGAGGTCTCCGAGCGGATGCTGAAGCGCACCTCCGGATAGCGTCGACAGAACGGGGCGGTCAGCGCGGTAGTGACCGGCAGGGCGGTCGGAATCGCAGCCAGCCGCAGATGGCCGGTCAGTCCCTGACGCAGCGCCACCACTTCCTGGCGCATCGCGCGGGCATCGCCGACAATCCTGCGGGCCCATTCCAGCACCCGCTCGCCCTCCGGGGTGAAACCACGGAAACGGGCGCCGCGATCGACGAGCCGCGCCCCGAGCCCTTCCTCAAGCTGACGGATGCCGGCCGACAAGGTGGGCTGGGTGACCCCGCTCAACTCCGCGGCCCGACCGAAATGCCGTTCCCGGGCGAGCGCGATCAGGAATTCCAGCTTGTCGATCACCCAGGCCACTTCCCTCCTGCGGGCCACGCCGCCACCGCCTGCCAGCGATCGCCCCGCTGAAAGGCCGACCCATTCTCCACGGCGCTGAAGATCCTGCCACTGCGAAATCGGCCGGCAGGCCCTGGCAGGAGGCTTGTCACTTGACAGGCAACGGGAGATACAGGATCATAATTTAGGCTTAGTCAAGGTGATGAGAGCATCAGCTTTTCTGATCATCCTGAAGCCCGACAGGTCGGCCGCCTGCCAGTTCGCTGGAGTGGCGTCCGGGTGTCAGCCATGCTAAGATCCTAGTTCAATACAAGGAGGAAGTGCAAAATGACCTGGAAGACCCCGAAGATCGCCGAAATCGCGCTGGGCGCCGAAATCAATTCCTACGCCTGCGCCGGCCTGAAGTAGGCTATCAGCTGGCGCCGTCGGCGGCAGTGCTGCCGGCGGCGTCTCGCATCGAAAGCGCAACCTGAACCAGAGCCGCTGAGACGACCCGGTGGGGTTGGCTTGGCAGTTTTGCCGTTTGGATCCAGATGTTGTGCACCACCATCTTTGGATTGCCCAAGGGCGGTGCGCGGCAGGGTGTGGATTGATCGCATTCTGGCAGGACGCAGCCATTCTGGCAGGACGCAGCAGGGTGTCGCGGCCGTTCGGGCACCTTGACTCATGTGTCGAGACATAAGGCCGGATCACAGCGATGCAGGCGGTCGTGCTGGGTGCCGCGGCGGGTGGCGCGTTCCCTCAATGGAATTCCAATGGTCCCGGCTGCCGGCGCGCCCGCAACGGTGACCCGGCGGCGAAACCCCGCAGCCAGGCCTCGCTCGCGGTCAGCGCCGATGGCGATCACTGGTTCCTGCTGAACGCCTCGCCGGACCTGCGTCAGCAGATCGAAGCCACACCGTCCCTGCAGCCGCGCTCGGGGCTGAGGTCCTCGCCGATCGCAGGGGTGGTGCTGACCGGTGGCGATGTCGATGCGATCGCCGGCCTGCTGACCCTGCGGGAACGCCAACGCTTCGGCATCTACGCGACCGCCCGCATCCTCTCGGTGCTGGATGACAATCCGATCTTCGAAGTGCTCGGCCGCGACATCGTCGCACGCCACACGGTCGCGCCGCTCACGCCCTGCCCGCTGTTGCGGGCCGACGGCACGCACTCAGGTCTGTCACTCGAACTGTTCCCGGTGCCCGGCAAGGTCCCCCTCTATCTCGAACACGGCGCCGCCCCGCCGATCGTGATCGGCGAGGACACGGTGGGTGCGATGATCAGCCAGGATGGGCGGCGGCTGTTCTTCATCCCCGGCTGCGCCAGGATGACCCCGGAACTGGCAGACCGGCTGGCCGGCGCCGAACTGGTGTTCTTCGACGGCACGCTCTACCACGACGACGAGATGATCCGCGCAGGGCTGGGCGAAAAGACCGGCCGGCGGATGGGTCATATGAGCCTCGCGGGCCCGGAAGGCACCCTGGCCGCCTTCGCCCCGCTCGGTGTGCAACGGCGCGTCTTGATCCATATCAATAACTCGAACCCGGTGTTGCTCGACGATAGCCCTGAACGCGAAGCGGTCACAGCCGCGGGCTGGGAAGTGGCGTTCGATGGGATGGAGATACGGCTATGAGCGATCGCAGAATGTCGCCTGAGGAACTGGAAGCGGCTTTGCGCGAGATCGGGGCAACCCGGTATCACAATCTGCACCCATTTCACCGAAAACTGCATGGCGGACAGCTGTCCCGGGCACAGGTGCAGGCCTGGGCGCTGAACCGGTATTATTATCAGAGCCGCATTCCCGCCAAGGACGCGGCCCTGCTTTCGCGCCTCCCCACCGCGGAATTGCGCCGCGCCTGGCGCCACCGGCTGGAAGACCACGACGGCACCGAACCGGGCACCGGCGGGATCGCCCGCTGGCTGAAGCTCGCCGAGGGTCTCGGGCTCGATCGCGACTACGTCGAGTCCACCATAGGGATCCTGCCGGCGACCCGCTTCGCGGTCGATGCCTATGTGGCCTTCGTGCGCGAACGTAGCCTGCTGGAGGCGGTCGCCTCCTCGCTGACCGAGATGTTCTCGCCGGGGATAATCGCCGAACGCATCTCCGGCATGCTCGCCGGCTACGATTTCGTCACCCGCGAAACGCTCGCCTATTTCACGCCGCGACTGACCCAGGCACCGCGCGATGCCGATTTCGCGCTGGCCTATGTGAAGGACGAGGCCCGCACCCGCGAAACGCAGGAGGCGGCGCTGGCCGCGCTGCGCTTCAAATGCGACGTGCTGTGGTGCCAGCTCGATGCGCTGTATTTCGCCTATGTCGCCCCGGGCATGATCTCGCCGGGGGCCTTCGTGCCGGATGGACATGCGCCCGGCGCCCTGGCGCACGGTACGGCCGCCTGAACATGACTCTGGACGAGGCCAGCGTGCCGCGCTTCGGCGCAGGGGTCCGCTTCCAGCACGACCGGGTGCGCGATGCCTGGGTGGTGCTGGCGCCGGAACGGCTGTTCCTGCCGGACGCGCAGGCGATCGAAATCCTGAAATGCGTCGACGGCCGGACCAGCCTCGGCGGCATCATCGACCAGCTCGCCGCGCGCTTCGATGCGCCGCGCGCGGTGCTGGCCGCGGATGTCGGCGCCATGCTGCAGGACCTGGCCGACAAGGGAGCGATCCGAATATGAGTAACGCCGACGCCCCGCTCGGCCTGATCGCCGAGCTCACCCATCGCTGCCCGCTGCAATGCCCGTACTGCTCGAACCCGCTGGAACTCGCCCGCTCGGCCGCGGAACTGCCGACCGAAGAGTGGCTGCGGGTGTTCGAGGAAGCTGCAGCCCTGGGCGTGCTGCAGCTGCATCTGACCGGCGGGGAACCGACCGCGCGGCGTGACATCGTGGCACTGGTCCGCCGCGCCAGCGAGTTGCGCCTCTATACCAACCTGATCACCTCCGGCGTGCTGATCGACCAGGCCATGCTGGACGCGCTGGCGGGGGCGGGGCTCGAGCATATACAGCTCAGTTTCCAGGACCTCGACCCCGCCAACGCCGACCGCATCGGCGGCTATGCCGGCGGCCATGCCAAGAAGCTGGAACTGGCCGAGCGCGTCACCCGCGCCGGCCTGGCGCTGACCGCTAATTTCGTCGTGCACCGGCAGAATCTGGGCCGCGTGCCGGAGATGATCCGCCTCGCCGAGGCACTCGGCGCCGGGCGGGTCGAAATCGCCCATGTGCAGTATTACGGCTGGGGCCTGGTCAACCGGCCGGCGCTGCTGCCCACCCGCGCACAGCTGGACGAAGCGACCGCGGCGGTGGACGCGGCGCGGGAGAGCTTCAAGGGGCGCCTGGCCATCGACTACGTCGTGCCCGATTATTACGCGACCCGGCCAAAGGCCTGCATGGGCGGCTGGGGACGGCGGATGCTGAACATCGCCCCCACCGGCAAGGTCATGCCCTGCCACGCCGCCGAGATCCTGCCCGGCTTCACCTTCCCCTCGGTGCGGGAGGCCTCGCTGTCGGACATCTGGTACCACTCCGACGCCTTCACGCGCTTCCGCGGCACCGACTGGATGCCCGAGCCCTGCCAGTCCTGCGACCGGCGGGAAATCGACTGGGGCGGCTGCCGCTGCCAGGCCTTTGCGCTGACCGGCGATGCCTCACGCACCGATCCCGCCTGCGCCCTGGCGCCCGACCATCAGGTGATGCTGGAGGCGGTGCGCGAAAGCGAGGCAGCGCCGGCGGATCTGGTCTATCGCCGCATCGGCGCCGGGACCGGCCTCGCCAAGCCGCCAGGATCAGGGGCCGCGTCGCAGTCCGCCATGCCCCAGGAAGCCGATGGGGTGGGGCCGTGAACGATCTGGACCGCCTCGGGCCGGATGCGTCGCGGCGCTGATCCGAGGGGGAAGGGCAGGGACCTGATGGACCGTCGCTCCGCCCTGCGGTTCTGCTGCGCAACGGCGGCCCTGCCCTTCGCCTGCCGCACCGCCCATGCCGGTATCGCCCCTTTCCCCATGGAAGAAGTGGCGGCGGGCATCCATGTCCGACGCGGCATCGACCAGGATGCCAGCGCCGCCAATGACGATGCGATCGCCAATCTGAGCTTCGTGATCGGCGCCGACGCGGTGGCGGTGATCGACCCTGGCGGCAGCCGCACCGACGGGCAGCGGCTGCGCGCCAGCATCCGGGCCGTGACGAGCCTGCCGATCCGGTATGTCGTGCTGAGCCATGTCCATCCCGACCACATCTTCGGTGCCAGCGCCTTCCTGCCCGACCAGCCTCGCTTCGTCGGCCATGCCCGGCTGCCCCACCAACTGGCCGAGCGCGGCAGCTATTACCGCCAGCGCCTCGCCGCCATCGTCAGCACCGAGGAAGCAGGCGATTTCGTGATGCCCGATCTGCTAGTCGAGAACCGGGCCGAACTCGATCTCGGCGGGCGGAAGCTGAGCGTGACCGCGCACCCCACCGCCCATACCGACAACGACCTGAGCCTGCTCGACGAGCAGACCGCGACGCTGTTCGCCGCCGATCTGCTGTTCATCGGCCGGGTCCCCTCGCTCGATGGCAGCCTGCCCGGCTGGCTCGGCGAGATCGAGCGGCTGAAAGCGCTACCCGCCCGGCTCGCAGTGCCCGGCCACGGGCCGGTCGCCGCGCCCTGGCCGGCTTGTGTCGCCGACATGCAGCGCTATCTGGCGACCCTGGCGCGCGAGATCCGTGCGATGATCGCGCGCGGAGCGGATATCGAGACCGCGGTCGAGACCGTCGGACAGTCCGAACGTGACCGCTGGACGTTGTTCGACGACTATAACGGCCACAACGTGACCGTGGCGTTCAAGGAACTGGAGTGGGAATAGGCCCAAGGCCCGGTCCCGCCAGGATGATGGTTGCCAAAGGCCAAGCCTTTGGCCGGTTCAGGGCGGAGCCCTGAGCTTGCTGCACTGACCCAGGGAGGCAAGACCCGATGATCCGACCCCTGCTTCTGGCCGCCGCGCTGCTGGCCCTGATCCTGCCCCAGGCCCGCGCCGACGAAGACGATACCGCCCGCGCCGAACGCTGGAACGACCTCAAGCACGCCATGTTCCAGGACCGCAAGGTGCAGGACGGCGCGGGCGTGATCACGCTCGACGCCCCGGCCCGGGCGCTGGATGCAGCTCTGGTGCCGATCACCGTGACGCTGCTGCCGGGCCGGACCGTGAAAACCGTGTATCTGCTGGTGGACGGCAATCCCTCGCCGCTGGCTGGAACCTTCCATTTCGGCCCGGCATTCGATCCGGCAAGCCTCAGCACCCGGGTGCGGGTCGATCAATACACGCTGATGCATGCGGTTGCCGAGACCGAGGATGGCCAGCTCTTCGCCGCGGAACGTTTCGTGAAGGCCGCCGGAGGCTGCTCCGCCCCGTCGGGCGCGGATGCGGTGGAGGCGGCGAAGCGGCTCGGCCAGATGCGCCTGCGGGTCGATGCCGGCCCAAGCCATGGCACCGCCCGGGCGGCGGAGCTGCTGATCAGCCACCCCAACAATAACGGCATGCAGGTGGACCAGATCAGCCACCTGTTCATCCCCGCCCGCTACATCGAGGACATCAAGGTCACCCGCGGCGATGCGCTGGTCTTCGATCTAGAGGCCGATATCTCGCTGTCCGAAGACCCGGCCATCCGCTTCCACTTCCTGCCGGTGGGCGAGGGCCCGCTCGATGTCGTGGTCACCGACAGCACCCGGGCGGTGTTCCATCGCAGCTTCGAGGTGCCCGCAAAAAGCAGCTGACCGAGGGGGGCCTAGATAGGCAAAGCCCCCCGCCCCATAGCTCCCCGACGCGGCGGATCCGCTGCCCCCTCAAGCCTGGCCGGACCAAATTCGGCGAGGCCGCCGGGTCATCGACCGACCCGCAGCGCGTGGCAATGCGAATTCGCGATGCAACGATCGGATACATTTGCGCCACGCGGGCGCCATACTGGCTTTCCATGCTGGTCACGACGCAAGGGGAGACCCCGACCCGATGACCCATGGTTTCCGAGCCATTCTGACCCGCGCGGCCGCGGCCCTGATTGCCGCAGGCACGCTTCTGACTCTCGCCTCCCCCGCCCAGGCCTATTGGTGGCATGCCGGCTGGGGATGGGGCTGGCGTGGCGGCGCCTATGTCCGGTTACCCGCGCCGGTCCTGGTCGTTCCGCCCGTGGCTGTGGCCCCGCCTTTGGTCGCCTACGCGCCGCCGGTGGTCTATGCCCCGCCGCGCCCGGCATGGGTTCCCGGCCATTGGGAGGGAACCTGGTGGGTTCCCGGGCATTGGCGGTAGCGCGGCCGGCGTCTTGCCGGGACTCGCCAGGCACTGACAGGGTTCTGCTCCGTTATCCCGACCAGCCTGACCTGGTGCCGCCGATCGCGTGGCGCCCCGCCGGCAAGTGATCCATACCCAACTCAGAGGAGACCGACATGATCCGACGCATCGCGGCCGTTTTGCTGCTGATCCTCACCGTCGCGCCGCTCGCAGCCTGCATCGTGGAGCCGGTGCCGGTCCGTCCGGCTGCCGTCGGCGGCGTCTGGATCCCCGGCCATTACAACGGCTGGCGCTGGGTCCCTGGCCACTGGGCCTGACCCAGGGACACGCCCCAACCGGCCGGGGAGTCCGCTCCTCTCC
Source organism: bacterium (assembly GCA_027311165.1). Classification (GTDB taxonomy): domain Bacteria; phylum Pseudomonadota; class Alphaproteobacteria; order Acetobacterales; family Acetobacteraceae; genus DAICZL01. The sequence continues at coordinate 5,655 of DAICZL010000146.1, read as the reverse complement.
GGCCGGGCCGAAGTTTGACCACACCGGTTCGATCCAGCCGGCACCGTCATCGGTGCAGGCATCTCTCGCACACCCCCGCTGCCAGACGCCCTGCGGCGCGGCGCGGGGCAGGTGTCGCGCCTGACGCCAGGGCTCGCTGCGAACCGCGCCATGGATCAGACATCAAAGGTTTCAGGACGCGGGCCCGGCTGGTGGTGTCTATTGGCGTCCGGGTGCGGAGGGCGGCGGATCGATGAAGGCGAAACGGCTGGTGATCCGCGGCGAGGTACAAGGGGTCGGGTTTCGCGACTGGCTGGTGGCGACGGCCGAACGGATCGGCGTTTCCGGCTGGGTTCGCAACCGCCGCGACGGCACGGTGGAGGCGCTGGTCTGCGGCGATGTCGCCGCCGTGGAGGAGTTGCTGCGCGCCTGCCGCCGCGGCCCGCGCGGCGCCGTTGTCCGCTCACTGGACGAGGACCTGGCAGACCCGCCCGATCAGCCCGGCTTCCTCAGACGCCCTACCGCCTGAGGCGCGCGGAGAGCCCGGACGCGGATCCGGCGCAGAGCCCCGAACGAATCTAGTCTTGCGCCACGGCCGCCGACCAGGGCGACTGCACATCCGCCACCCCCTGCACCACGCCATCGACCGAGCGCAGGATCAGGTTGGGACAGGCGAAGTTGATCGGCAGCACGCCGTGCTCCACGACCTCCATTGCGCCGCCGCCCCGCAGTGCCGCCAGCACGTCCTCTTCCAGGCGCAGATCGGCATGCACCATATCGGGATCGGACACGTCGATCCGGGGATGGTGTGCCGCCGTCTCCGGGTCCATGCCGAAGCCCTGCACGAATTCCAGCATCTGCACCACGGACGCCAGGATCCGCCGCCCGCCGGAAGCCCCGGCCGCGAGCACCGGGCGATCGCCATCTCGCAGGATCACCGGACACATATTGGTGAGCGGCCTGGCGCCGGGCGCGATGGAGTTGGGCCGTCCCGGTCTCGGGTCGAACCACATCACGCCGTTGTTCATCAAGATGCCGCTTCCCGGCAGCACCATCCGGCTGCCCATGGACGACAACAGAGTGCTGGTCAGCGCCACCATCGTGCCGTCCTCGTCGCAGACACTCAGATGCGTCGTGCACCCCTCCGCCGCTGCCGGCTCTCCCGCACCCAGCCCAGCCAATCTTTCCGCATAGGCGGATTTCAGGGCGGCGGCCAGGGCGGCAAACCAGGCCGCATCCGGAGTCGCGCCCCCTGGAGTCGCGCCCCTTGGAGCCGCGCCCCCCGGCGGATCGGCCAGTTTTGCCAGCACCCGCGCCAGGGTCGGCGCGGCGGTCAGCCCGCCGGCCAGTTGCAACGCACCTCCACGCCAGGGCAGATCCATCGGCGCCACCACACGGGCGCGGCAGTGCCGCAGGTCCTCGGCCGACAAGACGCCCCCCATCGCGGCCAGGTCGGCGGCGATGGAGGCCGCCACCTCGCCGCGATACAGATCCTCCAGCCCGGCATGCTGCAGCCATTCCAGCGTCTCGGTCAGCCGCCCGAGCGGGAAATATCCCGGGGAACCCTGGTAGGGCGGCAGGCGCGGCAGGCCATCCTGCAGATAGATGGGGGCGCTCTCGGAGTAGGCGCGCAGCAAGGGCGCGGCGTTGGCGATCTTCAGCGCGCAGAACCAGTCCTGCGCCACGCCGCGCCGGGCCAGCGCCACCGAAGGCGCCATCACCTCGGCCAGCCCCATCCGCCCCCAGCACGCATGCATCAGCGCATAGCCAGCGGCGGCCGAGGGGATGACGCAGGACAGCGGGCCATGGATATTCGCATCGCCCGCCACCTGCGGCCAGCCGAACAAGTCCTGCGCCCGCGTTCCGGTCAGCGGGAAGCGTGCAGGGTCGAGGCCGCGCGGAGCGACGGGGCCAAAATCCACCACCTCTGCCCGGGCCGCGCCGGCACGGTGCACCACGGCGAAGCCGACGCCGCCCAGGCCCGAGTTCCAGGGCTCGACCGCGGCCAAAGCCAGCGCGGCGGCCACGGCGGCATCGATCGCATTGCCGCCGGCATCCAGCACCGCGATGCCGGCTTCAGCCGCCTCGGCGGCCTGGGCCACGACCATGCCGCGCCGTCCGTGCGCCGCCGGCTTGTGCAGGGACCAGCGCTGGCTCCGGCGCGGCGGGGCAGCCTGCTGCATGGCACGATCTCCGTCCTGTGGGCCCGCACTGGCGTGACCACGCAGTGAAGACCTCCCAGCCTCGATCCGTCAAAAACCTGCCGCGCGCGTGGCGAAGCCGATTGAAGGACCCGATCCGGGCCGTCCCGGGCGATCCGTGCTGCGGTCAGGACCAGCCGGGACTATGCTGCACCTGACGGGGTCCCAAGCAAGAGAGGATGCCATGAAGCAGACCGAGATCACCCTCGATCGCCGCCATCTGATGGGCGGCGTCGCCACCGCCGCCGCGATGGTGGTCGGGCGCACGGCCCAGGCCGCTGCGGGCAACGACTTCCTGACGTGGCTCGGTCGGATCAAGGGCAGCTACAAACAAGTGTTCGATACCCATGCGCCCAATCACGGCATGGCCCTGGTCAGCGCCTGGGTCTATCTGAAAACCGGCGTACCGGGATTCGGCGTGCCCGAAACGGATCTCGGCGCCGTCGTGGTGCTGCGCGGCCAGGCGATCCCAATCGCGCTGCCCGACGCACTCTGGCAAAAATACGCGCTCGGCGAGATGTTCGGCGTGACCGATGCCGCCACCAGCGCGCCGGCCACGCGCAACCCGTTCCTCGATCCCCGGCCCGGCGACATGGCAGTCCCTGACGCGGGGCTCGAGAAGCTGCTGGCGCGCGGTGTGCTGGTCGGCGCCTGCGCGGTCGCGATCAAGGTGTTCAGCGACCGGGCCGCCAAGCAGCACGAGCTGGCGCCCGAGGCAGTGGAGCAGGAATGGATCGGCGCCCTCCTGCCCGGCGTGCAACTGGTGCCCTCCGGCGTGGTCGCGGTCGGCGGCGCGCAGGCCCATGGGTGCACCTATTGCTACGTTGGCGGATGACCGACACCGCGCCCCGACGTTCGCCGGTCCAGGGGCAGATGACGGCAAGGCCGGGAACCGCTGGTCCCCGGCTTGTCCCAATGGGCGATGGTGACAGCGCCCTCGCCAGGCCTTATCCGCCGGCCAGGAGACACCCCGCCGGCGAAACTCAGCTGAACCGGGCCAGTGTATAGCGCGGATCCACCACCTCGCGGCCCAGCACCGCCAGCGCGGTGATCTGCCCGGCCACCGGACCCAGCGTATAGCCGTTGGCGGTGACGGCGTTGAAGAATCCGGGCAGGCCGGGCACCTCGCCCAGCAGGGGGGCACGGTCAATCGCGGAATTGATCCCGGTCCAGGCGCGGATGAAGCTCAGGCCCCGCAGCAAAGGCAGCACCCGCCCGGCCACCCAGAGATTGGCCTCGATGCTGCGGCGCAGCGTGCTGGTCCGCCCGCTTGCCGGGTCGAAATGTCCATACCAGCCACCGCCCACCAGCAGGCTGCCATTGGCCTGCTGTTTCAGCGACAGATGCCGGTGCGCCAGCGCCACCAGGTGGCGCAGCACCGGCGGCCCGGGCTCGGTCACGATCACCTGCTGCACCGTGCCGAAGATCGGCAGCTCGAGCCCGGCCATCGCCCCGATCCGTCCCGCCCAGGGGCCAGCGGCGTTCACCACCCTGCCCGCCAGGATGTCGCCGGCCGAGGTCGCCACCCGCCAGGCCGCGCCTTCCCGCGTGATCGCCCGCACCTCCGCCCCGCGCAGCAACCGCGCTCCGCGCGCCTGCGCCAGCCGCACCAGCGCGGCGGTGCCGCGCAGCGGATCGCCATAACCCTCGGCGGGGCAGAAGCTCGCCCCCAGCAGGTCCCCGGCCAGGGCGGGCGCCAGGGCGGCAAGCTCGTTGCGGCCGATCACATGGGTCTCGATCCCGGCACGCGCCTCAACCGCCGACTTGCGGCGCAGCCAGTCCATGCCAGCCGGACTGTCGGCCAGCATCAGCCCGCCCTCGGTGACCAGCCCCAGGCTCTCACCGGCCTCGGCGGCGATCTCCCGCCACAGCGCGATGCTCCGCGGAGCGAGCGTCAGGGTGTGGCCAGCGGTCCCGCCATCCGGGGGCGTGTCGTCGCCGAAATCATAGGACAGCAACTGCACATGCAGACTGCCGGCATTGGCGGTACTGGCCGCCATGCCGGCCTCGTCGCGATCGGCCAGCAGCACGTCCGCGCCCTCGCGGGCCAGGTAATACGCAGTGGAAAGGCCCAGGATCCCTCCGCCGATCACCAGCATGTCGCAGTGCCGCGTCACGGCCTGAACGGCGGCGAGCGGCAGGGTCCGGGCGGGCGGCGGCGGAGCGGTCAGCAGCGGCGCCTCGAACTCCTCGCCCTGCACCATCAGGGGCGCGGCCGGCACCGGGCGAAGCGGCGCGCGCGGCGCGGCGAAGGCGGCCTCGTCCGGCGCGCCGGGACAGAGGCGGGCGATGGTGGCGGCGCAGAACCGTCCCTGGCAGCGCCCCATGCCGGCGCGCGTGGCCTTCTTCAACGCCGCCAGCGAGACCAGGCCGCCGGAAATGCCCGCCCGCAGCGCGCCTGCCGTGACCTCCTCGCAGCGGCAGATCACGGTGTGATCGGCCAGGCTGTCCGGATGCAGCCGGGGCGGGGGGAACAGCGTCCACAAGCCGCGTTGGAATTCCTCGGCGCGAGCCAGCGCGGCGCGAGCGGCGGGATCCTCGGGCGCGGACAGACCGAGATCGCGGGCGGCGGCGAGTCCCGCCAGCCGGCCGCGGGCCAGCGCCACGCGCGCCCCACCCAGCGCCGCGCCATCGCCCACCGCGAACACGCCGGCTAGCGCCGTGCGGCCATCCCGGTCGGTCTCGGTCGCCAGATGGCCCAGGCCCTGATCGACGAAGCGATGCGCCAGCCCGAGCGCGCGGGCCAGCGCCACCTCCGGCTGGAAGCCGCTGTTGAGCGCCACGACATCGACCTCGATGGCCTGGTCGCGGCGCGGGCCGGCGATCCGCGCCAGGCGCACCTGCCCGGTGCCTTCCATCGCCAGCACCCGCGCGCCCCACAGCACATCCACCCCGGCGCGGCGCAGGGTGATCAGATGGCCCAGCCCGGCACGAACCAGGTCGGGCGCGGCACGCAGCATTGCCGCCGCCGGGCGCCACTGCGCCAGGCCCGGCTTCGGGGCCGCCTCGACCACAGCCACCACCTGCACACCGCCGGCCAGCAGTTCGCAGGCAAGTTGCAGGTTGAGCGGGCCGCTGCCGGCGATCAGCACCCGGTCCCCCGGACAGACGCGATAGGCACGAGCCAGGGTCTGAAGCGCGCCGGTGGTCATCACCCCGGGCAGCGTCCAGCCCGGCAGCGGCACCGGCCGCTCATGCGCACCTGGAGCCAGGATCAGCCGGCGCGGGCGATAGGTCACCGCGCTGCCATTCACCAGCGCGGCGATCTCATCGGCCGCGAAACCGCCCCAGACGGTGGCATCGCTTTCGATCCGCACCCTGGCGGCCGCGGCGCGGGCGCGCAGCCTGGCGCCCTGCAGGAACTGCGCATCGGGGGCGGCGTTCGCGTGGCTTGCAGCCAGCGGCTTGAGATATTGCCCGCCGGGAGCCGGCCGCTCGTCCAGCACGATCACCCCGGCACCAGCCTCGGCGGCGG
>DAICZL010000136.1 GCA_027311165.1 bacterium | reverse complement strand
GGGTATCGCAGCGATGCAAGTCTGCGTGAAAACAAAACCGCGGCATTGCTCCCCCCGGCGGGCCCGGGGCGGGATCAGGGCGGGTCCCCGGGGGATCGCCGCGATCGGAGCGGAAAGCGCGGGCGCGCGGAGGCGGCGGCGGGCCTCACCTTCACAGTGGCACGCCGGCCAGCAGCCGGCTGGTGCGGATGGTCTGCATGGTCTGCACCCGGCTGACGGTCGGCAGGCCGGTCAGGCGCTGGGTCAGCTGGTTCTCATGTGCGGTATCGCGGGCCAGCAGCTTCAGCAGGAAGTCCCCGCCGCCGCGGATCATGTGGCATTCCCGCACCTCCGGCCAGGCCGCGACCAGCCCCTCGAAGGCCGACAGCACCGCCTCTTTCTGGCTGTCCAGCCCGACCACCGCGAACACCATGATCTGCCAGCCCAGAAGCTGCGGATCGGTATCGGCGTGGTAGCCGCGGATCACCCCGGCTTCCTCCAGCCGGCGCACCCGCCGCAGGCAGGGCGGGGCGGAGATTCCCGCCCGCCGCGCCAGCTCGACATTGGTCATCCGCCCATCCTCCTGCAACTCGGCCAGGATGCGGCGGTCGACGGCGTCCAGCGCCGGCAGGTCGTCTGGGTTGGGTTTCATGCGCGCCGTTCCGGCCCCGGATAAGCGTGTCTGGACGTTACTCATGCTCGCGGTCCGACGAAATATTATTCCACGGCCTGCGCGGCGCAAGGGCGCGCGAGGCAGCGGGAAGCGCCGCGTTCCTCCGTAATGGCCTACCCGAGCGGCTTGCGCTAGAACCCCTTGAAACCTCAGCCGGAGACCAAGACCATGCGGATCCCGCCGCGCGTGAAGAAGATCCTCGACCATTACGAGAGCGACAATCCGGGCACCAAGGCCAATCTCGCCCGCATCCTGATGCACGGCAAGCTCGGCGGCACGGGCAAGCTGGTCATCCTGCCGGTGGACCAGGGCTTCGAGCACGGCCCGGCGCGCAGCTTTGCCGCCAATCCGGCCGCCTATGACCCGCATTATCACTTCCAGCTGGCGATCGAGGCCGGGCTGTCGGCCTATGCCGCCCCGCTCGGCATGATCGAGGCCGGCGCCGACAGTTTCGCCGGCGCCATGCCGCTGATCCTGAAGCTCAACAGCAGCAACAGCCTGGCCACCGAGAAGGACCAGGCGATCACCGGCAGCGTCGCCGATGCGCTGCGGCTGGGCTGTGCGGCGATCGGCTTCACCATCTACCCGGGCAGCGAGTATGCGCTGGAACAGATGGAGGAGCTGCGCGAACTGATCGAGGAAGCGAAGTCGGTGGGCCTCGCCGCCGTGGTGTGGAGCTATCCCCGCGGCCCGGCGCTCGACAAGGTCGCCGAGACGGCGGTGGATATCTGCGCCTATGGCGCCCACATGGCCGCGCTGCTCGGCGCGCATATCATCAAGGTGAAGCCGCCCACCGCCCATGTCAGCCTGGACGCCGCCAAAAAGACCTATGCCGACCAGCACATCGACATCTCCACCCTCGCCGCGCGGGTCGCGCACGTGGTGCAATGCTGCTTCCAGGGCAAGCGGATCGTGGTGTTCTCGGGCGGCGAGGCGCAGGACGACGCGGCGCTGTTCGAGCAGGTGCGCGGCCTGCGCGATGGCGGCGCCAATGGCAGCATCATCGGCCGCAACACCTTCCAGCGGCCGAAGGACAAGGCGCTCGCGATGCTGGCCACGATCATCGAAATCTATCAGGGCAAGGCGTGAGCGGAGGAACCGGGACGTGCGGGGCCAGGCGTGAGCGAGGCTGAGCGACCGCGCTGCCGGCTGTATCTGATCACGCCGCCGGCGCTCGACCCTGCGGGCTTCGCCGATACGCTCGCCGCCGCGCTCGATGCCGGGGACGTGGCGGCGGTGCAGCTGCGGCTGAAGCCGGCGCCGGATCCGGTGCTGCGCCAGGCTATCGCCGCGCTGCGCCCGGTCGCGCAGACGCGCGGGGTGGCCTTCCTGGTCAATGACCGCCCCGACCTCGCCCGCGAGGAAGGCTGCGACGGCGCCCATGTCGGACAGCAGGACATGGCGGCGGCCGCGGCGCGGCGGATCCTGGGGCCGGAGCTGATGCTGGGGGTGACCTGCCACGCGAGCCGCGACCTGGCGATGGCGGCCGGGGAGGATGGCGCCGACTATGTCGCCTTCGGCGCCTTCTTCCCAACCGCGACCAAGCCCCAGGCGACGCTCGCCGATCCGGCGATCCTGGCCTGGTGGTCGGAGCTGATGGAACCGCCCTGTGTGGCGATCGGTGGCATCGATGCGGCGAATTGCGCACCCCTGGTGCAGGCGGGGGCGGATTTCCTGGCGGTGATGGGCGCGGTCTGGAACCACCTGGACGGGCCCGCCGCCGGGGTGCGGGCGATCAACGCCGCGATCGCGGCGGCCGGCGGCAGCCCCCTCCGATCAGATGGGATCCCCTGATCGGATAAAGTCGCCCGGTGGAACGAAGAGCAGGAGCGGTGGCCGGCCGGCGATCGGATCGGCTGCCGCCCGCGCGGGCCGCGCGACTTCAACCGCGATGAAATCGCCCGACAAAACAGCGGGCCGCGGCGCGATCGGAGGGTGACTTCGATAGCAC
>DAICZL010000133.1 GCA_027311165.1 bacterium | reverse complement strand
AGGATGCGCAGGGCTGGTTCGCCACCGGCGATGTCGCGCGCATCGACCCCGACGGTTTCGTGGAACTGGTCGACCGCTCGAAGGATGTGATCAAGACCGGCGGGGAATGGATCAGCTCGATCGCGCTCGAGAACATCGCGGTCGCGCATCCGGACGTGGCGGAGGCCGCGATCATCGCCGTCCAGCATCCGAAATGGTCGGAACGGCCGCTGCTGATCGTGGTGGCGCGCCCTGGCCGCGCGATCGATCCGGCCGGGCTGCGCGAGATGTTCCGCGGCCAGGTGCCGGACTGGTGGATCCCCGATGCGGTGGTGACGGTGGACGAACTGCCCCACACCGCCACCGGCAAGATCCACAAGCTGGTGCTGCGCCAGCGTTTCGGACGCCATCTGCTGCCGCCGCAGGAGGATCGGCCGCAGGGCTGAACCCTGCTGTCCGCCGTGCCCTGGCAGGTTTGCCGCCCGCACGCCGCCATGGCGGGCGCTGCTATGGCCGCCGAGGCTCCTCGAACCAGGTCAGCACGAACAAGGCGAGGCTGAGCACCACCGCGAGTTCGGCCCACAGAAAGATCACCAGATCGGCCCGCACCCCGAGCGGCGGCGCCCCGGGCAGGGCGTTGCGCAGCGTGGGCAGGGCGAACACCATCGCCCCCAGCGCGCCGGTCAGCCCCGATTCCGGGCGCCGGCGGCCGAGGAACACGCTGAAGCCGATGGTCAGGCTGGTGGCGGCGATCACCGCCATCGCGCCATAGGCGGCGAGCGCGAACACCGCCATCGCCCCGGTCCGGCGCAGATGAAAGCGCAGGCTGATATCGCCCTGCGTGCCGGGATTTTCCTCGGTCGTGGCGACGGCATAGCCCAGCATGCCCCCCCAGACGGTGACCACCGAGGGCAGGCCGGGCCCGGAGGCCGGCTGCGCCTCCGCGCCCTCCAGGGTCTGCAGCCGCAATCCGGCGGTGTAGTGGTCGAGCGGGTAGGCGGAGATGCTGCCCTCCTCCAGATCGACATCGAGGGTGGTCGAGGGGATCGCCTGATAGGCGTGCAGGATGATTTCCCGGACGGTGTCGCCATGGCTGAGCACCAGTTTCACGTCGCGGTCCGGCAGGTCCGGGCGGGCACCGTGCAGGGCCTTGTCGGGCGCGACGCTGACACGGATCTGCAGCGCATCGTTCACCGGGTCGGCCGCGAGCGGTTCCAGATAGATGCGCAGACGGTGGCCATCCTCGCCGCCGGTGCCGAACTGCCGCTCGGTGGGGGTGGCGGCCACGTCGAAGGCGCGCAGCAGCAGGACGTAGAAAATGACCGCGAGGACGGCGATCGCCCAGGCGATGAGGATCCGGCGGCGGAGCAGTCCCTGTGGCAGCAGGCCTCGCATTGCTTGGGCACCAGCGGGTTTGAGAGGGGGAGGGTATTGGCTGGAGAGCCATCGGGCCAGTCCCGGAGGCCCCGGGGGCGCGGCGCCCGGGGTCTTGCCCGCGGCCTGAACAGCGACGAGGTGGCCGGGCCCGATCGGCGCCGGGATCGCGCCCGATCGGCGCCGGGAGAGGGCTGGGGCGAAGGGCTCGGCACTTCATGTCCTTTCGGCGCCCCCTCCGTTGGAGAGCCTGGCCCCGGATCCCTCGCGTTGCGGGGTGACCCCCCGAGCCATGCGGGTCCGGGGAGCCGAGCCATGCGGGTCCGGGGAGCGCTGATGCCTGGCGGGTCGCGATGGGCCGGGGCGGTCGACGCTTTGCCTTTCTTTCCGGAGGGTCCGGCGAAGACGTCGGCCGGTCTTGCCCCCGTTTCCGGTGATGCCCCCGTCTCCGGTCATGCCCCCGTCTCCGGTGATGCCCCCGTCTCCGCATTGACGGTGCGCGAGCCGAGGCGGAGGCTCGGCGCCGCGGGGCTTCGACCGCCGGGCGGTGACGGAGCGTGGACCGATGATCGCGCGAATGGTGGTGCAGACGACGGCCTGGCTCGCGACGATGGCGGCCATCCTGTTCCTGGCGGCCGGCGACTGGGTCTGGATGCCAGGCTGGCTGTTCCTGGCCGAGATTGCGATCTCCACCTTCGCCCTGAATTTCTGGCTGGCGGGGTATGATCCGGCGCTGCTCGCGTCACGCCTCTCTGCGCCCGTGC
>DAICZL010000126.1 GCA_027311165.1 bacterium | reverse complement strand
GCGCGCGGGCGATCTCGACGAAGCGCAGTTCACTGTGGCCCAGCCGGTCGGCCCGCGCGGCGGCGAGCGGGGCCAGACCCACCACCTCCAGCACGTGCCGGGCGCGCGCGGCCAGCATCGCCTCGTCGCCGCGGTGGCGGGGCAGGCTCAGCAGCGTCTCGACGAACCCCGCCCGGCCCAGGATGGCGCCGCCCAGCATCACGTTGTCGCGCACCGAGGCCTCAGCGAGGATGCGCGGGGTCTGGAAGGTCCGCGCGATGCCGAGCGCGGCCCGCGTTTCCGGCCGGCCGGGGGGCAGGATCCGCCCGCCGATCCGCGCCGTGCCCGATTGGGGCCGGACGAAGCCGCTGATCACGTTCAGCGTGGTGGTCTTGCCGCTGCCGTTGGGGCCGATCAGCCCGTGCACGTCGCCGGGACGCAGCGACAGGTCGAGCCCGTCGATCGCCTGCACCGCCCCGAAGCTCAGCCGCACGGCCGAAAGCTCGAGCGCCGGCCCTTCGGCCGGGCGCGCCGCCAGCAGGCCCGGGCGCGGCCGCAGGTCACGATCAGCCGGCAGGGGGGCGCGGTGGCGCCGGTCGATCACATCGGCGATGCCGCCGGGCACCGCCAGCACGATCGCGAGCAGCAGGGCCGCATACAGAAACGTCGACCAGGCGACCAGGGGGGCGGCGAATTCCGGCAGCACGGTCAGCAGGATGGTGCCCAGCAGCGGCCCCAGTACGGAGCCGCGGCCGCCGACCAGGATGGCGATGAAGAACAGCACCGACAGGTCGAAGGTGAAGGCATCCGGCGTGATGTAGGATTGCAGCGTCGCGAACAGCGCGCCGGCCACCCCGCCGGCCGCACCGCTGAACAGGAACACCGTGATCAGCAGCCGGGGCTTGGCGATGCCCGCGGCCTCGGCCGCCACCTCGGCGTCACGGATCGCGATCAGGGCGCGGCCGAACCGGCTGGCGGCGGCGTTCAGGCTCATCCAGGTGACCAGCCCGGCGGCGGAAAGGCAGACCAGGTAGAAGCCGAACCCGGTGTCGAACGGCGCAGCCAGCACCGGGCCGGGCAGGCCGATGCCGCCGCCGGTGACATCGGTCCAGGCGAGAGCGACCTGGGTGATGATGGTGGCGAAGCCGAGCGTGGTCATGGCGAAGTAGAAGGTGCGCAGGCGCAGCGCCGGCAGCCCGACCAGCACCCCGGCCCCCGCCCCGACCAGCGCGGCGGCCGCCAGCCCGGCGGCGGCGCCGAGCCCGGTGCGCGCGGCCAGGATGCTGGCGGTATAGGCCCCGAGCGTCAGCAGGCTGACATAGCCGATGGCGAGTTGCCCGCCGAAGCCCACCACCAGGTTGAGGCCGCCCACCAGCACCCAGTACACCGCCGCGCGGGTGGCGATCAGCGTCCAGTAGTCGTTGGCCAGGAACGGCAGGGCGAGGGCCGCGGCCAGCAGCGCCAGATAGGGCAGGGCGGTGCGCATCAGACGCGCCGCGCGGGGGCGGTGCCGAACAGGCCCCTCGGGGCGGCCAGCAGCACGGCGATGAACACCGAGAACACCGCGACCGAGGCGAACACCCCGCCCACCACGAAGGTCGCCGCCTGCTGGAACAGCCCGAGCGCCAGGCCGCCGATCACGGCGCCGCGGTTATTGCCCAGCCCGCCCAGCGCCACCGGGACGAAGCCGTAGAAATTCAGCAACGCGCAGTTGGCGAAGAAGGCCAGCAGCATCTGCCCGCCGGCGAAGCCCGCCAGGCCGCCGATGCCGCCGGCCAGCGCGAAGCTCGCCATGCGCAGCCCGCGCTCGGGCAGACCTAGCGCGCGGGCCGCGAAATTGTCCTCGGCGATGGCGAGGAAGGCGCGGCCGATCAGGGTGTGGCGATAGAGCAGTTCCAGCCCCAGGATCACCGCGAGCATCGCGATCGGCGGCAGCAGGAATTTCCCGGCATCGAACCCCAGCAGCCGGGGGAAGGGCTGCGGCTCGGTGCTCCACTCGATCGCGACGAATTGCTGGAGCAGCAGGGCGGCAGCCAGCGTGGACAGCACATACAGGTGCTTTTCCAGGCTTTTCAGCACCGGGCGGACGGCGATGATCTCGGTCGCGACGCCGATCGCCGCGCAGGCGAACAGGGTCGCGACCAGCCCGAGCGGGACGGGCAGGCCGAGACGGGTGATGAACAGGGCGCCGAACACGCCGCCCAGCATGCCGAGCTGCCCGGCGGTGAAGCTCATCACCCGGGAGGCGGCGAACATCACGTTGTAGGTGATGCCGATCAGGGCATAGACCGCGCCCATGGCGAGGCCCGAGGCGAAGATCGAGGCGAGCACCGGCTAGGGCAGCACGGCCCAAGGGCTCGGCCCCTGGGAAATCCGCCGGTGGGCAGGTTGGCGGTTCGCGGCCTGGCGGCTGGCGGCCGGGCGGCGCCCGGCGGTCCCCCCTGGCCGATCGGGGCCCGCAATCCCTGGCCGGCATCCTCCGGCGGCAGCGGTCCCGGGCCGAGGCCCCGGCGGGTCCGGGGGGGCGCAGCCCCGCCCAGGCCCTGCCCGGCTCGGCACTTCCCGGCTAAGCATAGCCCGGCGCCAGCGCGAACGCCACCTCACGCGCCGAATTGGCGAGCGACATCACCACATCGTTCTGCGGATAGCCGTTGTGCTGGCGCGGGGAGAACGCATAGTCGCCGAAGATCCCCGGATAGGGGTTCTGCCGGTTGAGAAACCCGATGATCGCCTGGGCGTCCGACGAGCCCGTCTCGGCGACCGCCCGGGCGAACATGTTCACCGCGTCGTAGCTGCACGCGACCCACCACAGCGAGGTGTCCGCCAGAGTGACCTTGCCGGCGAGGCGGGCGACGAAGTCCCGTGTCCTGGGCGGCAGCCTGCCGTCCTTGTCGTAGCTGCAGCTGCGATAGCCCACCAGGAACACGTTGTCCCAGTTGGCGGGCTTGTCGAGCAGCGGCCGCACATCACCCGAACCGAGCGCCGGATGGCCGACGAAGGGGATCTTCCAGCCCATGTTCGCGCGGGTGTTCATCAGCCTGGCGTGCATGCCGGTGCTGACGCTCCAGATCACGATCGCCTGGGCGCCGGCATCGCGGGCGCGCAGCATGTCGGGGGAGACGTCGGGCTGGCTCGCATCGATCTGCGCCTGATAGACCACGCCGGCACCGTCCTTGCGGAACGCCGCGACCGAGGCGGCGACGGCGGTGGTGCCATAGCCGGTGGTATCGCCGAACACCGCGACCTGCTTCACCTTCAGAATGTCCAGGCAGTACTGGCGCACCGCGTCGTCCCACTGGCCGTTGGAGGGCGCGATGCGGAAGGCATTGGGGAATTTGTCCGGGTCGATCAGCTGATCGACGACGCAGGGGTGCAGATCGGGCATTTTCGCGCGCGCCATGATCGGCGTGGTGGCCAGCGCCTCGCCCGAATTGGTGGGGCCATGGATCGCATGCACCTTCTGGCGGCTGATCATGTCCTGGGTGGCGTTGACCGCCTTGGTCGGGTCGCCCTGGGTGTCGCGGGTGACGATCTCGATCTTGCGGCCCTTGACCCCGCCGGCGGCGTTGAGCTCCTCGGCCGCGAACAGCAGGCCCCGGTTGAAGCCGATGCCGGGGGCGGAGCTCGGTCCGGTGAGCGCCGCGAGCCAGCCGATCCGCAGCGGCTCGGGCTCGCCCCGGGCCTTGCCGGCGAGCGCTGCCCCGGCAGTGCCGAGCGCGAAGCCGCGACGCGTCAGCGCCATCTGATCCCCCCTGTCGCCGTTGGCGGAAGGCTGGCATGAGGGGGGGGCCGGCGCAAGGCGGTGGGCCGGTTGTGCGCCGTCGCTTTCCCCCCGGGCGCGCGGGGGTTTCGCGGATCGCGCGGGCGTGTTGCGGGCGGGGATCGCGTTCGTTATATCGCGGGGGTTGTCGAGGCCGACGTAGCTCAGTGGTAGAGCAACTGATTCGTAATCAGTAGGTCGTCAGTTCAATCCTGACCGTCGGCACCAGTCTCAGTCATCTGATGGGTCACGCAGGTCTCGGGATTTTCAGTCCCTGTGCCGATAGCCCCGCTGGGGTCTGACCGCACCTGCCCGCCGCAACGCCCGGTCCGAATGGCGGGATGAACGATACTGGCAGGGCCGGTTTCCAGCATCGCGAATGCGCGATCGCGGGGCGCAGACCGCCTGCGGGCCGGGGACGGACGAGCGCCATCTTCTCCCGGCCTGACGGGGCCCAACCTGATCAAATGTCCGGCCTGATCAAGAGCATAAAGGGCACAGGCAGGTGCCGGCGCCGCGCCATGCGCGGGCGGCGGCTTCACGGCGCGGATCGCACCGCCCCATGGTCCCTGCCACATCGGCCGCGTCAGGGTGAAACCAGCGATGACCATGCCGGTCGGCCCGCCGGGCCGTCAGTCGGCCGATTGCCGGCCGCGTTCCCGCGGATCGATGCTCCGCCGCCCCAACGCGTGCTGTCCCCCTGGCGCATCGGCGTTTCACCGTGCCGCGCGGGCGAGGTCTGCAACGGCCGGGCGGTTCCCTGCCGCCC
>DAICZL010000122.1 GCA_027311165.1 bacterium | reverse complement strand
CGGTGAAGAACCGCGAACGTCGAGGGCGGGACACTAGGCCGATCGCAATGCCGCGGGCAGGCTGGCGATCGCCCGATCGACCAGCACCGCATCGGCCCCCGGGGTCAGCGTTTCGGCGATCACCTGCCGGGTTGCCATGGTGGCGATATCGGCGGCGGTGATGCGCACATCGTCGATGGCGGCTTTTTCGGCGGCGGCGATGCGTTCCAGCGCCATCCGTTCGCGCCGGCGTCCGGCGGCTTCGGCATCGGCGGCGGCGGCGGCGGCGAAGCGGGCGGCCTCGGCGCGGGCACCCTCGATCAGGGCTTTCGCTTCGGCCAGGGCCGCGGCGCGGCGGATCTGCGCCTCCCGCAGCATCTCCTCGGCTTCACGACGCAGGCGGGAGGCCTCTTCCAGCTCGGCGCGGATCGTGCTGGCACGGTCGTCCAGCAGTTTCGTCAGCGCTGCCCAGATCTTGCGTCCGAACAGGACGAAGAAGATGACGAAGGCGACCGCGACCCAGGTCCGCGGATTGGCCCAGAAGCTTTCTTCGTGCATCGCGCTCTCTTGGATCAGGTCTGGCCGCGCGCGGCCAGGGCGACGCCCACGGCCCCGTCGATGGATTTCTTGCCGGGGCGGGTGCCGGTCAGTTTGGTGACCATGGCGAGCGTGGTGTCGGTCGCCACCTGGCGCAGTGCCGCCATCGCCGCATTCCGCGCCTGGGCGATCTGCGCCTCGGCCTCGGCCAGCCGCGCCTCCAGCCTGCGGCTGGTGGCCAGCGCCTCGGCCGCGGCTTCGGCCTTGGCCTTGTCCACCGCGGCCGAGATCGCCGCCTGAGCTTCGGACCGGGCCAGCCGGGTCGCCTCGGTCATTTCCGCCATCGCCGCATCCGCCGCCGCCTTGGCGGCATGCGCGGCATCGAGATCATCGGCGATCGAGGCGGCGCGCGCCTGCAGGACCGCACCGACCTGCGGCAGCGCCCAGCGCGACAGCGCCAGGTACAGCACCAGGAAGATCATCCCGCCCCACACGACCTGGGCGATGGTGAGCGGGTTGCCGAAGGCGAGCTGCGGCATGCCCTGCGCCAACGCGGCGGAAGGCAGCAGCAGCCCGGCCACCGGGATCGAGGCGAGCAAGGCAGGGAAACGGCGCATGGCGGTCTTGCGGGCGCGTCTCGGCGCCCGTCCCGATCAGGTGAACAGGATCAGGAAGGCGATCAGCAGCGCGAACAGCGCCACCGCCTCGGTCAGCGCGAAGCCCAGAATGCCCAGGCCGAAGACCTGGTCGCGTGCCGCCGGGTTGCGGGCGACCGAGGTCACCAGCGCCGAGAAGATGTTGCCGATGCCGATGCCCACACCCGCGAGCGCAATGACGGCAATGCCGGCGCCGATGGCCTTGGCGGCGAGAACGTCCATATGTCCGGTTCCTTTCGTGGACAGGGGAAGGCGGCGGGCGCGCCTGGATGCGCCCGGCAGTCGAGGCACGGCGCCGCAGGGTCAGTGCAGATGCACGGCGTCGTGCAGGTAGATGCAGGTGAGGATGGCAAAGACATAGGCCTGCAGGAAAGCGACCAGCAGCTCGAACCCCATCAGCGCGACGTTGAGCGCCATCGGCCCGATCGCCCCGATCGTGCCCAGCAGGCCAGCGCCGGCCATCATCACCACGAAGGTCGCGAACACCTCGAACATCACGTGGCCGGCGACCATGTTGGCGAACAGACGGATCGACAGGCTGACCGGGCGCGAAAGGTAGGAGATCACCTCGATCGGAATGACCAGCGGCGCGAGCGCCACCGGCGTGCCCTTGGGGAAGAAATACTCGGTGAAGAACGTCGTGCCATGGGTGAAGATCGCCACGCCGGTGACGATCACGATCACCATCACCGCCAGGGCGAAGGTCACCGCGATGTGGCTGGTATAGGTGAACCCGTAGGGCAGCAGCCCCAGCAGATTGCCCATCAGCACGAAGAAGAACAGCGTGAACACGAAGGGGAAGAAGCGCCGCCCCTCGTGACCGATCTGCTCGTGGCACATGTCGTCGATGAAGCCGTAGGCCATCTCGGCCAGCGCCTGCAGCCGCCCGGGCACCACGGCGCGAGGCTTCATGCCGTAATGGATCAGCGCCAGGACCAGCAGCCCGCCCAGCACCATGAACAGATTGGCCTGGGTGAAATTTACCGAGCCGCCCAGCGGCCCCAGCACGGTCGCGAGCTTGAACTGGCCCAGCGCGTCGATCTTTGCTTCCCCGCCCGCCACCTGCTCAGTCCCTTTCCGTTCGCAGACCCAACTCTGCCAGCCATCCGGGTTCCCCCGGCGCACGCTGCCGGGCTAGTGACCCCCGGCCCATACCTGTCCCGCCCGCCCGCTCGCTCGCGTCCGGAGGGAGTGCTCCGACCCCCTGCACCGACGGACCGGCCCGTGTGCCGCGCCCGCCTATCGCCGCGGCGCGAACGCGCGCCACACATTGGCCACGCCGGCCAGCCCCCCCAGCAGCACGAACACCGCCAGCAGCACCGGCTTCGTCCCGAGCCACCGGTCGAGCGCCCAGCCGATGGCCAACGCCACCACCATCGCCGAGACCAGCTCCGTCCCGACCCGCATGCCGATCCCCCAGGGAGTCCCCGAGAGCGCGCCCTGCGAAGCCGGCCGCTTCGCCGCCCGTTCCTCCACCGCGCTGCCACGGCCTGGGATGGAACGTCCCGGATCTGTCTGGTCCGGACCTGGTCGACCCGGCTCATCCTGCCCCGGCGCATCCGGTGCCGGACCATTCCCGCCGGGCGTATCGATGCCCGGCCCGGCAAGTCCCCGTCTGGGCCCGGCAAGTCCCTGTCTGGCCCGCGCCGCGCGCAGCCGCGCCGCGAACGTGCCGTCCTGGCCGCCCTCCTGGTCCGTCATCCTCACACCTGGCAAGTTGCCTTGCCGCAACGCGGAAGGGTTGCTACCGGGGGGTTCCCGCAGTGTCAAGAACGTGGTTTCTGGGCGGCAGGAAAGTCCGCGGAGGGATCGCCCATGGGTGAGGCCGACAGCGCTGCCGATGGCAGCCACGTCCTGCATCGCCGCCCTGGCGCCCCGCCGGCCGCCGTCAGCGGCCACGGCCTGATGCTGCGCCTGGCCGACGGGTCGGAGGTGATCGACGGCTCCGGCGGCGCCGCGGTCGCCTGCCTGGGTCATGGCAATGCCCGGGTGGCCGCGGCGATCGGCGCGCAGGCCGCCCGCATGGCTTATGCCCATACCGGGTTCTTCACCAGCGAACCCGCCGAGGCCCTGGCCGATCTACTGCTGGCCGACCGCCCGGGCGGGCTGACCCATGCCTTCTTCGTCTCCTCCGGCTCCGAGGCGATGGAGGCGGCGGTGAAGCTTGCCCGCCAGTATTTCGTCGAGATCGGCGAGCCTGGCCGCACCCGCTTCATCGCCCGCCGGCAGAGCTATCA
The DNA here is from genome assembly GCA_027311165.1 of bacterium. GTDB lineage: Bacteria > Pseudomonadota > Alphaproteobacteria > Acetobacterales > Acetobacteraceae > DAICZL01. Next base: position 839 of record DAICZL010000122.1, on the reverse strand, counting down.
CGGCACCACGCTCGGCGCGCTGGGCCTGGGCGGCAACCAGATGCGCCGGGTGCTGTACGAACCGATCCTCGCGGGCGCGTTCAGCCATGTCTCGCCCTGCTTCGCCTACCGGTTCCAGCAGCCCGACGAGACCGACGCGCAGTATCTGGACCGGCTGGAAGCCGAGCTGGAGGCGGAATTCCAGCGTCTGGGACCCGCCAGCGTGGCGGCGTTCTGCGCCGAGCCGGTGGTGGGCGCCACCACCGGCTGCGTGACCGCCCTGCCGGGGTATTTCCCCCGCATGCGCACGGTTTGCGACCGCCATGGCGCGCTGCTGATCCTGGACGAGGTGATGTGCGGCATGGGTCGCACCGGCACCACCCACGCCTGGGAGCAGGAGGGCGTCACCCCCGACATCCAGGCCGTGGCGAAGGGGCTGGGCGGCGGCTACCAGCCGATCGGCGGCATCCTGATCGCCGCGCGCATTGTCGCCGCGCTGCGCGCGGGCTCCGGCGCGTTCCTGCACGGCCAGACCTACGAGGCCCATCCGGTGGCCTGCGCCGCGGCGCTGGAAGTGCAGCGGATCATCCGCGAGGACGGTCTGCTGGAGAATGTGCGCGCCATGGGCGCGCGGCTGGAAGTGGCGCTGACCGAGCGCTTCGGCAATCACCGCCATGTCGGGGATATCCGCGGCCGCGGCCTGTTCCGTGCCATCGAACTGGTGGCCGATCGCCCGTCCAGGCAGGTGTTCGATCCGGACCGGAAACTGCATGAACGGGTCAAGCAGGCATCGCTGGCGCGCGGCCTGGCCGTCTATCCGATGGGCGGGACGATCGACGGGCGCCGGGGCGATCACGTGG
>DAICZL010000120.1 GCA_027311165.1 bacterium | reverse complement strand
TTCTCGTCCACTGTCGGATGGCGGTTGCGCAGCCAGGCCGCCCCGCCGGCGAGCCCGGCCAGCGCCACGAACGGCAGCGTCGGCAGGCCCGGCATCAGCGCCAGCACGAAGGCGGCGCCGCCAGCCATGGCGAGCGGCTTGGCGCTGCCGCCGAGCTGGCGGATCAGCGCGACATCGGCCGTGCCCTCCATGCCGCCCTTGGTGACCACGATGCCGGCGGCGGTGGAGACCAAGAGCGCCGGGATCTGAGAAACCAGCCCGTCGCCCACGGTGAGGGTGGTGTAGGTGTCGGCGGCATCGCCGAAGGCCATGCCATGGCGCACCAGCCCGATCATCAGCCCGCCCAGGATGTTGATGACGGTGATGATCAGACCGGCGATCGCATCGCCGCGGACGAATTTGGCGGCGCCGTCCATCGCGCCGTAGAAGCCGCTTTCCTGTTCCAGTTCGCGCCGGCGCCGCCGCGCCGCCTTGTCGTCGATGATGCCGGCCGAGAGATCGGCATCGATCGCCATCTGCTTGCCGGGCATCGAATCCAGGCTGAACCGCGCCGCCACCTCAGCGATGCGCCCGGAGCCCTTGGTGATCACCATGAAGTTCACCACCAGCAGAATGGCGAACAGGATCAGCCCGATGACGACATCGCCGCCCATCAGGAAGCCGCCGAACGCCGCCACCACGTTGCCGGCCGCGGTCGGCCCCTCGAACCCGTGCGAGAGGATCAGCCGGGTGGTGGCGACATTCAGCGACAGCCGGAGCAGCGTCGTGAGCAGCAGCAGGGTCGGGAAACTGGTGAAGTCGAGCGGCTTATTCAGGAACAGCGCCACCATCAGCACCAGCACCGCGGCGGTGAGCGAGGTCGCCAGGCCGAGATCGAGCAGCAGCGTCGGCAGCGGCAGCACCAGCACCGCGAGCAGCAGCACCACCCCGAAGGCGAGCCCGACATCGCTGCCAGGCGCATAGCGGCGCAGCAGCGCCCCGAGGCTCGCCTGTGGCCCGGCGGTGGTGCTGCCGCTCATCTGCTCAGGCCGCGACACCGGCCGAGGGCGGCGGCACCGCGAGGCCCTGGGCGGCATAGTCGCGCAGCTTGTTGCGCAGCGCGCGGATCGAGATGCCGAGGATGGTGGCCGCGTGGGTGCGGTTGCCCAGCGTGTGGGTCAGTGTCTCCAGGATCAGTTCGCGCTCGACCTCCTCCATCCGCCGTCCGACCAGCACCGCGATGCCGCCGCCGCCGGCCTGGATGGGGTCGGACGCGCGGCTCTGCGGCGGCGCCTGCCCGGGCGGGGCAGGCGACAGCTCGATCGCCTCCGCGCCGATCTGCGCGCCCTCGGCCAGCAGCACGGCACGATGGATGATGTTCTCGAGCTCGCGCACGTTGCCGCGCCAGCAATGCCCCGAAAGCCGCAGCAATGCCGCCTCCGACAGGACCCGGTGGGGCACGTCGTTCACCTCGGCGTAGCGGCGGGCGAAATGCTCGGCCAGAGCGGCGATGTCGCCGGGCCGCTCGCGCAGCGGCGGGATCCGCACGCTGACGACATTGAGGCGGAAATACAGATCTTCGCGGAAACGGCCTTGCGCCACCTCGGCGGGCAGGTCGCGGTTGGTGGTGGCCAGGATGCGGACATTGACCCGCACCGGCGCGCCGCCGCCCAGCCGGTCGATCTCGCGCTCCTGCAGCGCGCGCAGCAGCTTGGCCTGCAGCCGCACGTCCATCTCGCTGATCTCGTCGAGCAGCAGGGTGCCGCCATCGGCGGCCTCGAACTTGCCCACGCGCCGCGCCACCGCGCCGCTGAAGGCGCCCTTCTCGTGGCCAAACAATTCCGATTCCAGCAGATTTTCCGGGATCGCCGCGCAGTTCAGCGCCACGAACGGGCCGGCGGCGCGGCGCGAACGGCGATGGATGTGGCGCGCCAGCACCTCCTTGCCGGTGCCGGATTCGCCGGTGATCAGCACCGAGGCTTCCGACCCGGCGACCTGTTCGGCTCGGCGGATGGTCGCCAGCATCACCCCGTCGCGGACCACCAGCGTGTGGGAGTCGCCCGAGGCGGCCTCGAGGATGGCGGCGATCAGCTCCGGGTCGGGCGGCAGCGGCAGGAATTCCCTGGCACCCTCGCGGATCGCCCGCCCCGCGGCCTCGGCCCTGGCATCGGTGCCGCAGGCCACCACCGGAACGGTGATGCGCTCGGCGGCCATGGCACGGACCAGGCCGCCCACGTCATGGGCGAGGTCGCACAGCACGACATCGACGCGGGCATCGCTGCGCAGCCGCACCAGCGCCGCCTCCGGCTCGTCCGCCTGATCCAGCCTGGCGCCGCGCGCCATGGCGATCCGCGCCGCCTGGCCGAGCTCGCCCGCCAGCGAGCCGATGATCAAGACCCGCATCGGCCGTCTCCCCCAAAGCTCAGGCCGGCAGAGTCCGGGCCGCCCAACCCTGGGCCGCCCAACCCCGTGCCGGCAGCCCCCTGGCGGGACCGGCGCATCGCCTGAGGCGTCTCCACCCTCATCTCTCCGTCCCTCAGGGCGCCCGGTCCGCCTTGACGATCTCGGTCATGGTCACGCCGAGCCGCGTGTCATCGACCATCACCACCTCGCCACGCGCGACCAGGCGGTTATTGACGTAGATGTCGATCGCCTCGCCGAGCTTGCGGTCGAGCTCGACCACCGCGCCTCGGCCGAGCTTCAGCAGCTGGCTCACCTGCATCGTGGACTTGCCGAGCACGGCGCTGACGGTGACCGGAATGTCGTAGACGGCGCCGAGCTCGCGGGCGCCGCGGGCGCCGATCGAGGGATCGTCGGCCGCCACCGGATCGGCCAGTTCGTTCAGTTCGAGATCACCCGACATCCTGCATCTCCCGTTGAGCGAATGCCGCCGGCGCCATCGCCGCGGCATCGAGCAGTCCGGCGCTGCCCAGCGCCTCTGCCACCGCCCGCCACAGCGCCGCGCCATCGCGGCTCGCCGCTCCGTCCTGCCAGGCGATGGCGATATCGCCACGCGCCATCGCATCCGTCGGAATCAGCTGCAGCCGCGCAGCCAGTCCGGCCTCGAGCCGCCCGATCTCCTGGCGCAGCGCTTCGGCATCATGGGGGCTCACTCGCACGCTCACCTCGGGCTCGCGCAGCAGTTCCGGCAGCACCGCGCGCGCCACCGCGACCACCTCGGCGCTGCCATGGTGGCGGCACAGTGCCGGGAACTGCGCGGCGAGAGCGCTGAGCAGCAGCCGCGCGGTCGCCTCGGCAGCCTCCTCGGCGAGGCGGGAGGCCAGCGCGC
>DAICZL010000368.1 GCA_027311165.1 bacterium | reverse complement strand
CCGGGGCGGCCATGCCCTGCCCGAAGGGCAGGAGCGAGCGAGGCCCGGCCCGGCGACCGGGGCAGGCGTGCCGCCATGCGCGTGGGCCGGGGCTTAAGGGAATGCTCATCACTGGCGCCAATATTCAGTGACGGTTTCCAGTTAATGAGATGATTGCATGCTCTCGACCGACAAGCCCCGCGCGGCGGCCCGGGCCCAGACCCGCCTTCATCCCGCCGGCCCGGCCAGGCCGCAGGACACGGCCGCGGCGGCCCGCGCAGCGGCCGAGGCCGATCAGCGCAGCCTGGCCGCCGAACGCCGCCGGATCGAGCAGGATCTGCGCCAGGCGCTGACGCAGGACGGGCTGACACTGCAATACCAGCCGCGCCTCACCCTCGCGACCGGCACGCTGGTCGGGCTGGAGGCGCTGGTGCGCTGGCCGCATCGCCGGCGCGGCATGCTCTCGCCCGCCGGCTTCATTCCACTCGCCGAGCAGAGCGGGCTGATCACCGAGCTCGGCGGCTGGGTGCTGCGCACGGCCTGCCAGGAAGCGACCGCCTGGCCGGCAGGGCCGGACCGGCCGGCCCCCACGGTATCGGTCAACATCTCGCCGCGGCAATTGCTGGACGGGGCGCTGCTCGGCCAGATCGCCGAGGCACTCGACCGCTCCGGCCTGCCTCCCGACCGGCTCGATCTGGAGCTGACCGAACAGACCCTGCTCGAGGTCGATACCGAGTCTCTGCTGGTGCTGGCGGCGGTGCGTGATCTGGGCATCGGCCTGGTGCTCGACGATTTCGGCAACGGCTTCGCCAGCCTGGCGATGCTGCGGCGGATGCCGCTGTCGGCGATGAAGCTCGACCGCACGCTGGTGCGCGATCTGCCCGACGATGCCGACGACGTGGCCATCGTGCGGGCGGCGCTGGCAACCGCACACGCGCTCGGGCTGACCGTGATCGCCGAGGGGATCGAGACCGAGGCGCAGCGCGGTTTTCTCGACTCCGCCGGCTGCGATGAGGGGCAGGGCTATCTGTTCAGCGCCGCCATGCCGGCGGCCGAACTGCGCCGGCAGCTGCGCGGCTGAACGCCAGGGAAAACAGGCCTGGGGTGTCACCCCCACCGCGCGATGGGACCCCCGCTTGCGCCCTGGCCCCCCCTTCGCCGGGAGGCAGCGCAGGGGCATACCCCTCCGGCCTTCCTTCCAAATTTCCGATGCCTGCCGGCATGATCCCTGATCGCTGACGGAGGGGGCACCGCCTGGCGGCGGAGTTCGATCCCGCGAGCAGCCCTTACGACGAGGTAACTTGCCGGGGCGGCCGGTTGGCGCCATGTCCTGGGACATGATCCATCCCGCCTCCTACGCGGCTCCGACTTCCGCCCTCGCCGCCTTGTCTCCTGACGAGCGGGACGGGGCTCCGCCTGTCGCCGATGGCACGGACCGGAGCGCGCCCCTTGCCGGCGGCACCGACGGGGCTGCGCCCGGGCAGGCAGGAATGCTTCGCGTGGCCGACCCCGCCGGGGCCGGACCCGGGGATACCGACCGCGCGGCCTGACGATCCTCGATCTGCTGGCCGGTCGCGCGCCGCACCAATCGGCCTGCCCGACCGAGGTCGCCGGGCTGCTCGTCGCCGATCCGTCAGCGCCGGGCTGGCGCGCGACGCTGGCGGTGGTACGCCGGGCGGCACTGCGTCTGGCCGAGGCGGGGCAGATCGACATTCTGCGCAAGGGCCGTCGGATCGCCCCGGAGGCCGCAAAGGGCGTGATCCGCCTGCGCCTGGCCGGCCCGCCCGGCGCGGGGACAAGACCGGAACCGCCCCCACCGGCCGACCCGCAGGAGCTTGAAAGCCCGGTCCGCGGCAAATCGCTCCCCGCGATGGCCCGCCTCGATCACGAATCCGGCGATCTCTGCGCCACGGCGGGGCGCGGCGCATGAGGCTGCTGCCCTGGCTGGTAAGCCTGATGCTGCCCGCCTGCGCGGGCACGGGCATCGAGGGACTGCCGGTACCCGCGCCGATGGACATCGCCCGGATCGAGCGGCCTGCGAGCCCCAACACCGCCCTGGCCGGCCCAGCGGGCATGACCCCGACGCCCGACCTGATCACCCCCACCTACCCCGTGCCGGCCAGCGCTCTGTATGCGGCGGTGCGGAGGATGGCTCTGGGCCAGCCACGCACCTACCTGCACATCGCCTATGACGGGCAGATGCAGCTGCATTTCGTGGTGCGCAGCGCCTGGCTGAATTTCCCCGATCTGGTGCTGGCGCAGGTCCAGCCGGACGGGGCCGATGCCAGCCGGCTGGTGCTGTATTCGCGCAGCGTCTATGGCCAGTCCGATCTCGGCGTGAACCGCGCCCGGCTGCAGGCCTGGCTCGCCGCGCTGGCGGCGGAACTCCGCAAACCGCAGGAAGGGTAGCACGATGCAAGGACTGATGCCTTTCTTGAAGGCCGCCTGGCGGCTGGCGCTGCCCTATTTCCGGTCCGAGGAGCGCTGGTCGGCGCGGCTGCTGCTCGGCGCCATCGTGGCGATGAACCTGTCGCTGGTCGGCATGAGCGTGGTGCTGAGCTTCTGGAACCGCGAATTCTACAACGCGCTGCAGGACAAGAACTGGGACGCGTTCGTGCAGCTGCTGTTCACCTGGCGGCATACCGATAGCGGGCTGATGCCCGGCTTCTGCGGCGTGGCGGCGGTGTATATCCTCATCGCGGTCTACCGCACCTATCTGAACCAGTGGCTGCAGATCCGCTGGCGGCGCTGGCTCACCGGGCGTTTCCTCGACAATTGGCTGGCCGACCGCGCCTATTACCGGATCAGCCTGACCGCCGATCAGCAAGGCATCGGCACCGACAACCCCGATCAGCGCATCGCCGAGGATCTGCGCGACTATGTCGACAGCACGCTCTCGCTCGGCCTCGGGCTGCTGTCCAACGTGGTCTCGCTGTTCAGCTTCGTGGGCATCCTGTGGGGTCTGTCGGGGGCGATCACGGTGTTCGGCATCGCCATCCCCGGCTACATGGTCTGGGTCGCGCTGGTCTATGCGGTGATCGGCACCTGGCTCACCCATCTGGTCGGGCGCAAGCTGGTCGGGCTGTCGTTCCGCCAGCAGCGGGTAGAGGCGGATTTCCGCTTCGCCCTGGTGCGGCTGCGCGAGAATGTCGAAGGCGTCGCGCTCTATCAGGGCGAGGCCGAGGAGAAGACCGGGCTGCTCACCCGCTTCACCGCCGTGATCGACAATTGGTGGGCGATCATGCGCCGGACCAAGTTCCTCAACGCGCTCACCTCCGGCTATGACCAGGTGGCGGTGGTGTTCCCGATCATCGTCGCGGCGCCGCGCTATTTCTCGGGCCAGCTGCCGCTGGGCGGGCTGACCCAGACCGCCGGCGCCTTCGGGCGGGTGCAGGACTCGCTGTCCTGGTTCGTCGCGGCCTACAGCTCCATCGCCGGCTGGCGCGCGACCGTCGAGCGTCTCGCCTATTTCCAGAACGCGATCGAGGCGGCACGGGAAGCCGCGGGCCAGGGCGTGCAGAATGCCGGGTCGCCGGACGGAGGGGTTCACACGGTGGGGCTGGCGCTGAACCTGCCCGATGGCGGGCGACTGCTGCGCGGCACCGATCTGAGCCTGGTGCCCGGCCAGTCGGTGGTGATCACCGGGCGGTCCGGCTCCGGCAAATCGACGCTGTTCCGGGCGCTCGCCGGCATCTGGCCGTTCGGCTCCGGCCTGGTGGAGCGGCCGCAGACCGGCACGCTGTTCCTGCCGCAGCGGCCCTATATCCCGCTCGGCACGCTGCGCCATGCGGTGAGCTATCCGGCGGCGGCCACGACCTATGGCGCGCAGGAAATCGAGACGGCACTGAGCGATGCCGGCCTGTCGCGCCTGATCCCGCTGCTGGACAAGGAGGAGAACTGGGCGCTGCGCCTGTCGGGCGGCGAGCAGCAGCGCCTGGCGCTTGCCCGTGCCCTGCTGACCAAGCCCGACTGGCTGTTCCTCGACGAGGCGACGGCGAGCCTCGATCCCGAGGCGGAGGCGGAGCTGTATCGCATCCTGCGCACCCGGCTGCCGGGCACCACAATCGTATCGATCGCCCATCGCCCGACCGTCGCGGCGCTGCACGAGCGGCGGGTGGTGTTCGACCGCGACGCAGAGGCCGGCGCGAGCGGCGCGCTGAAGGAGACGGTAGAGGCGGCGTGAGCACGGGCCGGGGGCAGAACCCCTGGATCGGAACCCGAGGGGGCGCAACCCTGCGGGCGGAACCCGGC
>DAICZL010000111.1 GCA_027311165.1 bacterium | reverse complement strand
GCACTACCCCGCCCCCGGCCTGGTGGAACACGACCCCGAGGATATCTGGCGCCACGCGGTCGCGGTGCTGCGCGAGGCGCTGGGGGACGCCCGTCCGCAGGACGTGGCCGCGATCGGCATCGCCAACCAGCGCGAGACGGTGCTGGTCTGGGACCGTGCCACCGGGCTCGCGATCCACCCGGCCATCGTCTGGCAGGACCGGCGCACCGCCGATGCCTGCGCCAGGCTGCGCGCGGCGGGCCACGAGCCGGAGATCACCCGGCGCACGGGCCTGCTGCTCGATCCGTATTTCTGCGCGAGCAAGCTCGCCTGGCTGCTCGACCACGTGCCGGGCGCGCGGGCCCGGGCGGAACGGGGGGAACTCGCCTTCGGCACGGTCGACAGCTTCCTGCTGTGGCGGCTGACCGGCGGGCGCGTGCACGCGACGGATGCCACCAATGCCAGCCGCACGCTGCTCTACGACATCCATGCCGGGCACTGGGATGACGGACTGCTGGCGCTGTTCGCCATCCCCCCGTCCCTGCTGCCCGAGGTGCGGGATTGCGCCGGAGATTTCGCCACCACCGATGTGCTGGGCGCGCCGGTCGCGATCCGCGGCATGGCCGGGGACCAGCAGGCCGCGGCGATCGGCCAGGCCTGTTTCCGCCCCTTCATGGCGAAGGCCACCTATGGCACCGGCGGCTTCCTGCTGCTGCACACCGGGGCGCGGCCGGTCGCCTCGCGCCACCGGCTGCTCACCACCCTCGCCTGGCAGCTGGACGGGCAGCGCGCCTATGCGCTGGAGGGCTCGATCTTCACCGCCGGCGCCGCCGTGCAGTGGCTGCGCGACGGGCTGGGCGTGCTGGGGGCGGCCGACCAGGCGGGCAGCCTGGCCGCCGCGGCCGATCCGCAGCAGCGCGTGTATCTGGTGCCGGCCTTCACCGGCATCGGCGCGCCGCATTGGGATGCCGATGCCCGCGCCGCCCTGTTCGGCCTGACCCGCGCCACCGGGCCGGCCGAGCTCGCGCGCGCGGCGCTGGAGAGCGTGGCCTATCAGACCCGCGACCTGGTCGCCGCCATGGTGGCAGATCTGGGCCCGGCAGATCTGGGCGTAGCAGATCCGGGCATGGCAGATCCGGGCATGGCAGATCCGGGCGTGGCCGATCCGGGCGTGGCGGCGGAGACGGTGCTGCGCGTCGATGGCGGCATGGTCGCGTCGGACTGGACGATGCAGTTCCTGGCCGACCAGCTCGGCGCGCCGGTGGATCGGCCGGTGATCGCCGAAACCACCGCCCTGGGCGCGGCCTATCTGGCCGGGCTTTCGGCCGGGGTGTGCCCGGGGCCGGAGGCGCGCGCCCAGGCCTGGCAGCTCGAGCGGCGCTTCATGCCCGGCATGCAAGCCGACCGGCGCGACGCCCTCTACGCCGGCTGGCAGGATGCGGTGCGGCGAACCCTGGGATGACGCCGGCGCGCAACCCCTTGACCTGCCCAGACTCGTCGGGGGGGCCTCCATCGGCGTGAGGAAAAGGCAGGGGCAGAGGGCTCCCGCTGGGGCCTTGCCCCAGACCCCTTTCGCTGGGGGGTACCCCCCAGGGAGTGCCTGGTGCCTGGGGGCCGCTTGGGCAGCGCCCTGGCCTTGCCTTTTTGATGGCCGGTCTTCCTGCCGGGCGGGGCCCGCACGCTACCAGCCGTTGAGCCGGGTCCAGATCGCCACCACCTCCTCCCCGCCATCGGTGACGTGATAACGGTCATGGGCCGCGGCGGTCAGGCAGCAATGGTTGGGGGCGATGCGCAGCCTGGTGCCCACCGCCAGGGCCGGCAGCTTCCAGGCCGGGTCGGGCGTCACCACGCCATGTTCCTGATAGGCCCGCCCGATCACCGCGTCGCCGAGGCTGCGGCGGCCTTGCAGATCCAGCACCAGCCCATAGCCGTAATCCTTCGGCGCGCCGGCGGTGCTGCGGTCCTTCGACAGCGCCAGCGCCCCGGCATCCAGCACCAGCCGGCCCCCGACGCGGTCGCTGCCGATCACGCTGGCCAGCACCGTCACCGCGATGTCGTCGATCCCGTGCGTGCCGAGCTGCGCCTGAAACAGATCGCCGAACATATAGACCCCGGCCCGCACTTCGCTCACCCCGGCCAGCGAGGCGGCGTGGCGCAGCGTGGGCGAACTGCCGAGCGAAACCACCGGCGCAGGGTGCCCGGCCTGGCGCAGCCGCTCGGCGGCCCGCACCACCCCGGCGCGCTCGGCCTCGGCGATGGCGCGGATCGCCTCCACCCCGCTGGCGGCGTAGCTGTGGCCGGCATGGGTCATCACCCCGGCCCGCCGCGCGCCCAGCATGGCGGCGATCTCGAGCAGCCTGCGGTCCTCGGGATCGACGCCGCTGCGGCCCTCGCCGGTGTCGATCTCGATCAGGGTGCGCAGCGCCACCGGATGGGCGGCGATCATGCCGGCCATGTCGGCATCGTCGGTCACCACCATGATATCGGCGCCCGCCCCGTTCAGCGCCGCCGCAAGATCGAGCTTCTGCGGCGTGATCGCGACGGCATACAGAATGTCGGTCAGGCCGCAGCCCAGAAAATACTCGGCCTCGGCCAGAGTCGAGACGGTGATGCCGCCGGGCTGGCCGGCCAGTGCCAGGCGAGCCACCTCGATCGACTTGGCGGTCTTCAGATGCGGGCGCAGCGGCACCCCGTGCCGGGCGGCCGTCTCCGCCATCGCGGCGATGTTGCGCAGCAGGACCGGACGGTCCAGCACCAGGCAGGGCGTGGGCAGGTCATCGAGCGTCATGGCATCTCCGCTGCCCCGGACGTCGCCTGGGGTCACCTCGTGGCCGGAGTCTGACGGATCGCGCCACCGGATTCCAGCCATCGCCGCGCGAGCCCCCTTTCGCCGGGGAAAGCCCCCCGCGAAACACAGGTCCAGGCAGCGCCGCTCCCCGGACCCGGCATTCCATTGAGGGGTTCCCCGCAATCGACTTGTGCCAAGGGTTCGTCCCTGGCGGGTTTCCCCGATGGCCATGAGGGGCAGAGCGCTCTGGCCTGGCCTCGGCCTGGTGCCTCCGGGGGGGGAAGCCCTCGCCTTGCCTGGCGCGCCAGCCGATCTGACGGACGACCAGCCGCCGCTCTTGCCCTTCGCTTTACCGAGCAACTTTATCCGATCGGATGGGTTCACCTGATCGGATGTTGCACCAGAGCGGTGCCCGATCTGACAGATGATCGGCCACCGCTCTTACTCTTTGCTTTACCGAGCAACTTTATCCGATCGGATGAGTCCATCCGATCGGATGTTGCACCAGAGCGGTGCCCGATCTGACAGACGATCGGCCACCGCTCTTACGCTCTGTTTTACCGGGCAACTTTATCCGATCAGATGAGTCCATCTGATCGGATGTTGCACCAGAGCGGTGCCCGATCTGACAGACGATCGGCCACCGCTCTTACGCTCTGTTTT
>DAICZL010000106.1 GCA_027311165.1 bacterium | reverse complement strand
CGATACGCCGGGCCCCGATACGCCAAATACCGATGCGCCCAATACCGATGCGCAGAGCACCAGGAACGCCAGGCCCTGCAGCAATGCGACCAGCAATATCATCGACCGGCCAGTACCTCCGCCGCCCTTGGCGGGTACCCGACAATGGAATGGGTCCGAGGCCAAGATCCCAATCCGGGTCCAGAGGGCCGTCCCCTCTGGCCTTGTCGGTTTCTGCGGTCTATCGCGCCGGGCTCCGCAGGCGCTCGGCGATGGCGGGGCAGGCGGCGATGCAGGCCATCGCCCGACGCCCCGGCGGGATCCGTCGCACGCTACTCGGCCGCCAGCGTGGCCGGCGCGATCGCGGCACAAGCCCGCAGCCACACGGCGGTGTCGTGAAACACCGCTCCGCCGGCGGGTGGGGCCGGGTCGTCGCTGGTCAGGGCGTTGATGCCCACCCCGCCCTCGAAGGCAGCGTTGGGCCAGACGCTTTCGACCACCACGACGCCCGGCTGCAGCCCGTCGAAGCGGCGCAGATGCAGCACCACCTCGCCCTGCGCATTTCCCAGCACGATGCGCGCGCCTTCGGCCAGGCCCAGCCGATCGGCATCCGCCGGATGCACGAGCGCGGTCGGTCGGCCCTCACGTTTGCGGCCGATCGCCGATTCGGTGAAGCTCGTGTTGAGGAACTGCCGCGCCGGCGCTGTCACCAGGCGGAACGGATGCGCCTCCGACACGGTGTCGATTGCCGCCATCTGGTCGGGCAGGGACGGCATCCCCGCATGGTCGGGGCCGATGCGGCTCCAGTCCGGGGCGAAATGGAAGCGCCCGTCGGCGTGGCCGAACCCGTCCAGGAAATGCGCGGCGCGAAACTCCGGCTGGGCGTCGATCCAGCGGCGTTGCTGCACCGTGGCCGCGTCGGGCCAGCCGGAGGCGGCGAGCGTCGCGTCGATGATCTCCATCGCGGTCATCTCGAAGCCCCGGTGGCGGGCGCCCAGCCGGGCGGCCAGGGCGCAGAGCAGGTCGTGATTGGACCGGCACTCACCGGGCGGATCGATCAGCTTCGGTCCGATCTGCAGATGGCTGTGGCCGCCGGCCTGGTAGAGGTCGTCGTGTTCCAGGAACATCGTCGCCGGCAGCACCAGATCGGCGAGCTGCGCGGTCTCGGTCATGAACTGCTCGTGCACGGCGACGAACAGGTCCTCACGCGACAGGCCGCGGCGCACCCGGTTGGTGTCGGGGGCGACGGTCGCGGGGTTGGTGTTCTGGATCAGCATCGCCTGCACCGGCGGACCGCCGGCCAGCGCCGTCCTCTCGCCGGTCAGCACCGCGCCGATGCGGCTCATGTCGAGCTCGCGCACCGCGGGATCGCGGGCATCCAGGCCTTCGATCAGCGTCTTGTCCCAGTGATAGATCTGCCGGTTGCTCCACAGCGCCCCGCCGCCGCGATGCTGCCAGGCGCCGGTGACGGCGGGCAGGCAGGAGACGGCGTGCAGCGCGGCGGCGCCGTTGCGCGAGCGCGAAAAGCCGTAGCCCAGGCGCAGGAAGCTGCGCTGAGTGGTGCCGTACAGCCGCGCGAACTCCTCGATCTGCGCGACCGGCAGGCCGGTGATGGCGGCGGCCCAGGCCGGGTCGCGGGCGGCGAGATGGGCTTGCAGACGGTCCGGGCAGTCGGTGTAGCGAGCCATGTAGGCGTGATCGGCATGGCCGTCGCGGAAGGCCACGTGCATGACCGCGCAGGCCAGCGCGGCATCGGTGCCCGGGCGCAGCGCGAGGTGCAGATCGGCCGCCGCCGCGGTGCCGCTGCGGTAGGGATCGACCACGACCAGCGTCGCACCGCGCTGTTTGCGGGCCCGCGCGATATGGGTCATGGCGTTGACCTGGGTCGCCACGGGGTTGCCGCCCCAGACCACGATCAGGTCGGACTCCGCCATCTCCCGCGCATCGACGCCGTGGGTGCGCCCGGCGCCGGCGGTCCAGCCGGCCTCGGCGATCGAGGAGCAGATGGTGTTGCGCTGGCGCGCATAGCCCATGACATGGCGCAACCGGTTGATGCCGTCGCGCTGCAGCAACCCCATCGTGCCAGCGAAGTAGTAGGGCCAGACCGAGGCTGCGCCGTGGCTGCTTGTGGCCTCGCTGAATTTCCCCGCCAGCAGGTCGAGCGCCTGGTCCCAGCCGATCGGGCGGAACCGGCCGGACCACTTGGGCCCGTCGCGCAGCAGCGGGCGGGTCAGGCGGTCGGGGTGGTGGATGCGCTCGGCATAGCGGGCGACCTTGGCGCAGATCACCCCGGCAGTATAGCTGTTGGCGGCGGCACCGTGCACTGCGCCGATGCGCCGGCCCTCCAGCACCTCGACCTCGAGCGCGCAGGTCGAGGGACAATCATGCGGGCAGGCCGAGGCGCGGATCACGCGGTCCTGCACCGGCGGTGCGTCCTGTTCCATGAGCGAAGTCTAGACCAGCCTTGGATGGGGGCAATA
>DAICZL010000099.1 GCA_027311165.1 bacterium | reverse complement strand
GAATATGGCCGAACTGGGTACGCTGGACAAGCCGGGCACCGAGCGACCGATGGCGCGCCGCCCCGGCTGGCGCAGGCCCGCCCCGGCTGGCGCTGGCCCGCCCCGGCTGGCGCTGGCCCGTCCCGGCTGGCGCAGGCCCGTCCCGGCTGGCGCTGGACCTGGGCCGCCGCTCCTGGCGACCGCCATCGGGACCCCGCGGTCCCCGGACCCGCAAGCCCCGGCGGCTGCCCCGCGACGGACCGGGCGGGGGGCCTGGCGATCACCGTTCGCGCCGCATCGTTGACCCGGGCGGGTGCGGGTCCTATCTCACCCCTGATCCGCAGAGCCCCCTCCGGCCCGCCTGGTCGGGGGCAGGCTCGTCGTGCCGCTAAGCGCGTCCAGAAAGGTCTCCATGTTCGCCAGCATCGCCCGAGCCCTGTTCGGCTCCGCCAACGACCGGTCGCTGAAGGGCTACCAGCGTCGGGTGCCCGAGATCAACGCGCTGGAGCCGGCTCTCGCCGCATTGTCGGATGCCGAGCTCAGCGGCCGGACCGCCGTCTTCCGCGAGCGGCTGGCCGCCGGGGCCAACCTCGACGATCTGCTGCCGGAGGCCTTCGCGACGGTGCGCGAGGCGGCCCGGCGGGTGCTCGGACAGCGGCATTTCGATGTGCAGCTGCTGGGCGGGATGGTGCTGCACGACGGCAAGATCGCCGAGATGAAGACCGGCGAGGGCAAGACCCTGGTCGCGACCCTGGCCTGCTATCTGAACGCGCTGCCCGGCCGGGGTGTGCATGTGGTGACGGTGAACGACTATCTGGCCCGCCGCGACGCGGAGTGGATGGGACAGGTCTATGGCTTCCTCGGCATGACCACCGGGGTGATCGTGCACGGGCTGGACGATGCGCAGCGCCGCGCCGCCTATGCCTCCGACATCACCTACGGCACCAACAACGAATTCGGCTTCGACTACCTGCGCGACAACATGAAATACCGGCTGGACGACATGGTCCAGCGCGACTTCAATTTCGCCATCGTCGACGAGGTGGACAGTATCCTGATCGATGAGGCGCGCACGCCGCTGATCATCTCCGGTCCCGCCGAGGACAGTTCCGATCTGTACCGGCAGGTGGACGCGGTGGTGCGGGAGCTGGTGAAGGAGCCCGAGACCTACGACAAGGACGAGAAATCCCGCACCGCCAACCTGACCGAGCCGGGCAGCGAGCGCGTCGAGGACATGCTGCGCGAGGCCGGGATCATCACCGAAGGCAATCTTTACGACATCTTCAACGTGAGCGTGGTGCATCACGTCCAGCAGTCGCTGCGCGCGCACACGCTGTTCGCCCGCGATGTCGATTACATCGTGCGCAACGACAAGGTCGTGATCATCGACGAGTTCACCGGCCGGATGATGGAGGGGCGGCGCTATTCGGAGGGGCTGCACCAGGCGCTGGAAGCCAAGGAACACGTGAGCATCCAGCAGGAGAACCAGACCCTCGCCACCATCACCTTCCAGAATTATTTCCGCCTCTATCCCAAGCTGTCGGGCATGACCGGCACGGCGATGACCGAGGCCGACGAGTTCGCCGATATCTACAAGCTCGACGTGGTTGAGGTGCCGACCAATGTCGCGGTGGCCCGCAAGGACGAGGATGACGAGGTCTATCGCTCGGCCGAGGAGAAATACGACGCCCTGGCCACCCTGATCGCCGAGGCGCGCGGCCGCGGCCAGCCGGTGCTGGTGGGCACCACCAGCATCGAGAAGAGCGAATTGCTGAGCGAGCGCCTGAAGAAGCAGAAGGTGCCGCACGCGGTGCTGAACGCGCGCTTCCACGAACAGGAGGCGCCGATCATCGCCCAGGCGGGCGCTCCCGGTGCGATCACCATCGCTACCAACATGGCCGGCCGCGGCACCGACATCAAGCTCGGTGGCAATCTCGAGATGCGGATCAGGACCGAACTCGCGAAGATCGAGGATCCGGAGCTGCACGCGGCCCGCGAGGCCGAGATCCGCGAGGAGATCGCGGCCGCGCATGAGCGGGTGAAGCAGGCCGGCGGCCTGCTGGTGGTCGGCACCGAGCGCCATGAGAGCCGGCGCATCGACAACCAGCTGCGCGGCCGCGCCGGCCGCCAGGGCGATCCCGGCGGCAGCCGCTTCTTCCTGTCGCTGGAAGATGACCTGATGCGGATCTTCGGCTCCGACCGGATGGGAGGCATGCTCCAGCGCCTCGGCCTGAAGCCGGGCGAGGCGATCGTGCATCCCTGGATCAACAAGGCACTCGAGAAGGCGCAGAAGAAGGTCGAGGCGCGCAATTTCGATATCCGCAAGAACCTGCTGAAATACGACAACGTGATGAACGACCAGCGGCGGGAGGTCTACGCCCAGCGCCGTGAATTCATGAAGGCCGAGGATGTGTCGGAGACCGTGGCGGAAATGCGCCACGAGGTGATCGCCAATCTGGTGGCCCGACACATCCCCGAGAAGGCCTTCGCCGAGCAGTGGCAGAGTGCCGAGCTCGCCGAGGATCTGAAGCGGGTGCTCAATCTCGACCTGCCGGTCGCGGAGTGGGCCCGCGAGGATGGCATCGACGCGACTTCGATCCGTGAGCGGATCGAGGAGGCGGCCGATGCCATGAGCACGGCCAAGACCGCGGTGCTCGGCGCCGAGCTGATGCGCTTCGTCGAGAAATCGATGCTGATCCAGCTGCTCGACCAGGTTTGGAAGGAGCATCTGCTGGCGCTCGACCATCTGCGCCAGGGCATCGGCCTGCGCGCCTATGGCCAGCGCGACCCGCTCAACGAATACAAGAGCGAGGCCTTCGCGCTGTTCAATGCCATGCTGGACGAGCTGAAGGAGCGGGTCACCACGATGGTCGCACGGGTGGAGCTCGGTCAGGCGCCGCCGCCCGAGCCCCCGCCCTTGCCGTCGCAGCTAATGTTCGAGAGCCATCCCGAGCCGGAACTGGCGATGGCGATGGCCGGCGGGCCGCCCGAGGCCGAGATGGCCATCGCCACACTGCCCGTGCGCAACGCCGCGATCGATCCGGACGATCCGCGGACCTGGGGCGGCACGCCTCGCAATGCGCCCTGCCCATGCGGGTCGGGCAAGAAGTTCAAGCACTGTCACGGCCGGATCGGCTAGCGCGCCAGCCGATCTGATAGACGATCGGCCATCGCTCTTGGCTCCAGCGCCCGGGCGGAGCGGCCGCTGCCGGCGGTGGCGAGCGGCCAGTCTCCCCGCCCCGGGGGGCACGCCGGGGGTCCACCTGGCCTGTTGATCCCCGGCCAGCCTGTCCCTGCCTGTCCCCCTGGCCGGACTAACCCAGGGTCCCCGAGATGGCGCCCAGCGCCACCACCAGCCAGGGCGGCCACCGCCAGGCGGCCAGCAGCAGCAGCGCCGCCAGGACCCGGGCGAAATCGGCCGGGCCGGTCACGCTGCCGGTCCAGACCGGCGCATAGAATGCCGCCAGCAGCAATCCCACCACGGCGGCATTGACGCCGCGCAGCGCGCGCCGCACCGCCGGGATCGCCCGCAACACGTCCCAGAACGGCAGCACCCCCAGCAGCAGCAGGAACGAGGGCAGGTAGATCGCCACCAGGCACAGCACTCCGCCCAGCCAGCCATTCGGTGCCGGGGACATCGCCGCCCCCAGATAGGCGGCGAAGCTGAACAGTGGGCCCGGCACCGCCTGCGCCAGGCCGTAGCCGGCCAGGAACGGGCCGTCGCCGATCCAGCCGGACGGCACCACCGCATCATGCAGCAGCGGCAGCACCACATGGCCGCCGCCGAACACCAGGGCGCCGGCGCGATAGAACCGGTCGAACAGCGCTGCGGCGTGCCAGCCGCTGGCCGCGGCCAGCAAGGGCAGCAGGCCCAGCAGGAGGGCGAAGCGGGCGAGCGCGGCGATCGCCGGCCCCCGCCCGGTCGTCGCGGTCTGCCCCGATGGCCCCGTCGCCGGCGGGGGGGCGGGCAGCCACAGCCTGGCGATCGCCCCGGCGCCGATCGCCGTCAGCTGGCCCGCGGCGGAGGGTACCGCCAGCACCAGCGCCGTCGCCGCCACCGCCAGACTGGCGCGGGGCGGATCGGGGCAGAGGTTGCGCGCCATGGCGAAGATCGCCTGTGCCACCACGGCCACCGCGACCAGCTTCAGCCCGTGCAGCACGCCGGCCCAGCCGAGCGCGCCCGCCCCCTCGGCGAACAGGATCATCGCCAGCGCCGAGGGCGCGGTGAACCCGGCCCAGGCGGCGAGCCCACCCGCCAGCCCGGCCCGGCGCAGCCCCAGGCTGACTGCCACCTGGCTGCTGGCCGGTCCCGGCAGGAACTTGCACAGCGCCACCAGATCGGCGAACTCCGCCTCGGCCAGCCAGCCGAGGCGGCCGACGAATTCGCTGCGGAAATATCCCAGATGCGCCACCGGACCACCGAAGCTGGTGCAGCCCAGCCGCAGGAACACCCGCAACACGGCGAGCGGGCCGTCGCTCTGCGCCGATGGGGGGGTGCAAGCCGGGCGCCCGAGCGGCGTCACGGCGCCGGCGTCGTCGATCGAGGGGGACGGGACCGGTTCATCGGCTGAAGTGATCGTCTGGACCTCCCGGATCGCGGTCACCCGATCCCCTTGCGCCGGCCCTGAAACGCCGGCGGCATCGCCAGCAGGTGATCACATGGCGCTGCGCGGGCGCTATAGTCCGGGGGCGTCGAAATCGGAAATTGCACCATGCCGGACAGCGAACCTGCCGACCCCGTTCCGGGACCGCCAAAGGGCGGGGCCGCGCCCGGGGGGGCGCACCAGCACCATGATCACGACCATGATCCCCACCACGGTCATGACCACCATCACGGCCATGCGCATGGCGGCCATTCCCATGCCCCGGCCTCGTTCGATCGCGCCTTCGCCATCGGCACCGCCCTGAACGCGGGGTTCGTCGCGGTGCAGGTGTTCTTCGGCCTGGCCGCGCATTAGATGGCGCTGCTGGCGGATGCGGTCCACAATCTCGGTGACGTGGCCGGCCTGCTGATCGCCTGGGGCGCGGCCGCGCTGGGCCGACGACTGCCGACCCCGCGGCGCAGCTATGGCTGGGGGCGCAGTTCCATCCTGGCTACGCTGATCAACGCCATGGTCCTGCTGGTCGGGTGCGGCGCCATCCTGATCGAGGCGCTGCGCCGGTTCGCCGATCCCGGCCCGGTCGCCGGCACGACCGTGATGTGGGTCGCCGCGCTCGGCATTCTGATCAACGGCGCGACGGCGCTGCTGTTCATGCGCGGGCGGCATGACGATCTGAACGTGAAGGGCGCCTTTCTGCACATGGCCGCCGACGCCGCGGTCTCGGCCGGGGTGGTCGCGTCGGGTCTGCTGATCGCGCTGACCGGCAGGGTGTGGATCGATCCGGTCACCAGCCTGGCGATCGTGGCGGTGATCGTCACCAGCACCTGGGGGCTGCTGCGCGATTCCGCCAATCTGGCGCTGGATGCGGTACCCGCCGGCATCGATGCCGATGCCGTCGCGGCCTGTCTGGGCGCGCTGCCGGGCGTGACGGAAGTGCATGATCTGCATATCTGGGGCCTCAGCAC
>DAICZL010000097.1 GCA_027311165.1 bacterium | reverse complement strand
GCGCGGCATTGCCGCCGATCGCCCCAGCGACCGCACCCACCCCGGCACCGGCGGCGGTGCCGGTCAGCGCACGCTGCTGTGTCGGGGTCAGATCGGCGCAGGCAACCATCGGCAGCGTCAGCGCGGCCAGGCACAGGACCTGTTTCATCATCCCCCGCCCCGAAGGAAGACCCCGTCCTGCCAAGATCAACGATGCTTCGGACATGCGTAGCGTTCCCCAAGAAAGCTGATCAGACCGTCAACGGCAGACAGGTTCATGCGATCGGGCGAGGTCCGCGCCCAGGCGACGAAGGCGCCCATCACCTCGTTGCGGGTCGGCGCCGGATCCGGCAGGCAGAAGAACTGCCGGCTGTGCGGATTGGCCTCGTGCTCCTGCTCGGTCAGCACGACACCCTGCAGGAAGCCGCTGCAGAAATTCACCCCCGCGTTGTCGAGCGCCGTGTTGCCATGCGGATCGCACAGCGCGACCACATCGGCGGTCGTCTTGGCCAGGAAGTTCGCCTCCGTCGCAGCCTGACCGCCAGACGGGGCCAGCAGCAGCAACACCGCCGCCGACACGGCGGCAGTCCATCCTTTGAACATCATCTGCGCTTCTCTCGACAGTATTGTTCCACGCCTCATCCTCCAGCACCGCCGCCCGACCGGGAAGCGGCCGACCAGCCCATCAGCGCCAGGCCGAAAGCGCCGCCACAATTCGCTTCACGCCGCCGCCGGGGCCGGACCAGACCCGGTGGTCGCCTGGGCCTCGGCCAGCGCCGCCTGCAGCACCGCCTCCTTGGTCTCATCGAAGGAACTGCGCAGCACCGTCCCGCCAGTGCCATGCAGCGCCGCCGCCACATTGTCGGTGGTCATCTTGCGGATCAGCAGGAACAGCGCCGCATTGCCGGACTGCAGAGTGCTGCCGACATTCTTCATGAATTCGTCATTGATGCCGACATCGGTGAGCTTGCCGCCCAGCGCGCCCGAGGCCGCGCCGATCGCGGCGCCGGCCAGGGGCATCATGAACAGCAGCCCCACCAGCGTGCCCCAGAACATCCCCGACACCGCCCCGGCCTTCACCGGCTGGAACAGCTGGTTGAGCCGCACATGCCCTTCGGGCGTTTTGGTCACCACCACGGCATCACCGAGCTCGATCAGATATTCGTTCTGCATGGCCAGCAGTTTCTGGCGCACCTCATCGGCCTGGGCCTCGGTCGGAAACGAGATGACGAGAAGATCGGACATGGTCTTGGTTCCTGTGGTCGGGCCCGGTTTCAGGGCAGGTCGTATCGTCGAAGCTACACCGGAACGCACCCGGCCGTCCTTGGCTTTCACCTTCCGCCCGCCACGCGGGCGGGCAAGGCTGCTCACAGATGTTCCCGATCCCGCTCCGCCGCACCCCGGCACGGCATGCAGCGGCGACCGCGGTCCCGCTCAGAGTGCCGTCAGCACAACTTCCTAGCAATGCCGGCGATGGCCTGCATGGGCCTGGAATCCCGCCCGCCGATCCCCCTGTCCCAATGCCGCGCAACCGCCCCCCGGGACAGCAGACGGCGCCCCACCCACGCAAAACGCCGCTGGCGCAGCGGGTGGTTTCGCGCGAGAGGAGTGTTGCAACCGATGACGCGGACAAGGTGCCCAGCCATGACGCAACGAGACCTTCCCGGCACGGCCCGGACCATCGCCCGTGCCGCCCCGATGCTGGCCGCATTGCTGGCCAGTGCCTGTACCTTCACGACGGACTTCAACGGCCCGGGCACGCTG
Organism: bacterium; assembly: GCA_027311165.1. GTDB lineage: Bacteria > Pseudomonadota > Alphaproteobacteria > Acetobacterales > Acetobacteraceae > DAICZL01. Next base: position 962 of record DAICZL010000097.1, on the reverse strand, counting down.
GCCGTGCGCCGGCCAGGCACGCTGCCGCCGGTCACGGCACCGCGGCCGGTGCAGCCGGCGCCACCGCCGAACGGCACCTTCGCCGGCATCGGCACGCTCACCAGCAGCGTCGGCGGCGCCTGCCGGCGGCAAATGCCGATCCGCAACATGGTGGTCAATGGCCAGCAGGTCCGCATGCTGAACTTCCGCGGCACCATCCAGCCGGACTCGTTTCTGATGATGCAGGCGAATGGCCGGTTCCTGTACGGGTATTTCAACGGTCCGCGCTTCGTCGGGCATTACTGGCAGCCGGCTCCCGACTGCACCTACGATCTGGTGCTGGCGCATACCGGCTGATCCGGTCAGGGTTTCGCCCGCGACCCGGCAGGAAGCGGCGCTCCCCCATCGCCAGAGGGAAGCCGCATTCGCCAGCGGCCACGCCCCGGAGACCAGGGTCTGGGGCGGAGGCCGAAACGGGGTCCAGGGGCGCGACCCTCCCCCGGCCTTACCCTACTGCCCCGCCAGCATCAGCCCGGCCAGGATCACCGCGATCCCCAGCAGCGAGGCGACCGCCACCGGCCAGCGTCGCAGCACGCCATCCAGCCGCTCCAGCGCCGCGCCGGCGGCACCGGCCAGGCGGATCGCGTCCTGCGCCACCGGCACCGCGATGTCGCCTTCCGGCACGCGCGGCAGCACGCCGCCCCAGCGCCACAGCGCCGCCGCCAGGACCGCGCCCAGCAGCACCGGCCAGAGCGCCGGCCACAGCGACGAAGACGCCAGCGCATCCCCCGCCGTGCCGCCCAGGACCGCCAGATACAGCCCCCAGGGCACCGCCACCGCGGCCAGCGCCACGGCCAGGAACGACCAGCGGAACCGGGCCGGGGCGGCCGCCACGCCGGCCGGGATCGCCGCCAGACGGCGCAGGAAATGGATCATCAGCAGCGTCGTCCCGGCCGAGGACAGGCTGGCGAGCACCCCGACCA
>DAICZL010000092.1 GCA_027311165.1 bacterium | reverse complement strand
GCCTCGCGTTCCTGGCCGGGCTGATCCTGAACCTGATGCCCTGCGTGTTCCCGGTGCTGGCGATGAAGGCGATGGCGATCGCCCGGCTGTCGGGGGCGGCTCGGGGGGCGGTGCGGGCCAGCGCGCTGTCCTACGGGCTGGGCGTGCTGGCGGCCTTCGCCGCGCTGGGCGGGGTGCTGATCGGGCTGCGCGCGGCGGGTGCCGAGGCCGGCTGGGGGTTCCAGTTCCAGTCCCCTGGTTTCGTGGCCTTCCTGGCCTGGCTGCTGTTCGCCGTCGGGCTCAATCTGTCCGGCGTGTTCGTGCTGGGCGGCGGGCGGCTGGCCGGGGCCGGGCAGTCACTGGCCGCCCGGCCGGGCCATGCCGGCAGCTTCTTCACCGGGCTGCTGGCGGTGGTGGTGGCGACGCCCTGCACCGCCCCGTTCATGGGCCTGGCGATCGCCGCCGCGCTCGCTGCGCCGCTGCCGCTGGCCCTGGCGATCTTCCTGACGATGGGCGCAGGCCTGGCGTTTCCGGCCCTGCTCCTCGCCGCGTTGCCGGGACTGGCCGGGAAACTGCCCCGGCCGGGGCGCTGGATGGACATGCTGCGCCACGCCCTGGCGCTGCCGATGTATGTCGCCGCCGCCTGGCGGGTCTGGGTGATCTTCCGCCAGACCGGGGCCGCCGGCGCGATCGCGATGATCGCCGGGATGGGGCTGCTGGGCTTCGCGGCGCGGATGCTGGGCCTGGCTCAGGAAGGGACCGGCCGGGCGCGGCGGGCCAGCCGGGCGCTGGCGCTGGTGGCGCTGCTGGGCAGCCTCGGTCTGCTCGCCACAGTGTCGATGGCGCCGCCCGCGGCACCTTCGGCCGCCCCTGCGTCCGGGGCGGCGGCCAGCGAGGCGTTCTCGGCGAGCCGGCTGGCCGCGCTGCGGGCTGCAGGCCGGCCGGTGCTGGTGAACCTGACCGCCGACTGGTGCCTGACCTGCCTGATCAACGAGCGAACCGCGCTCGAGACCGGGCGCGTGCGCCAGGCAATGGACCGCCACCACGTCGCCTATCTGAAAGGCGACTGGACGCGCCAGGACCAGGAGATCACCGCGCTGCTGCGCGCCCATGGGCGCGACGGCGTGCCGCTATATCTGCTGTATCCGGCGGGCGGGGGAGAGCCGGCGCAGCTGCCGCAACTGCTGACCCAGGGGATGCTGGTGAGCGCGATCGATGCCGCCGGCGGCTGAGGCAGCGGCGCGCGTCCGCCATCAGCGTCCTGACCAAGGCGATCGGAGGCCCCCCGCCCCGGCAGGACCATGGGGAGACGCCGGAGGGTGGAGCCCTGGCCTGCCGTTTCCGCAGGCCCGGCAGGTCTGCCCCCGATGCGATACTCGCAGCCATGAAATTCCCCGCGTGGCTGCCGGTGCTGCTGGGCTTCCTCTCCGCCGTGGGGCCGGTCTCGACCGATATGTATTTGCCGGCCTTTCCCGCGATCGAGGCCTCGCTCGGCGGCGTGGCCGGGACCGCGCAGATCACGCTGGCCGCCTGGTTCGCCGGGCTGGCGCTGGGGCAGATCACCCAGGGCAGTCTCGCCGACCGGTGCGGCCGGCGCACGCCGCTGATCCTGGGCACCGCGCTGTACACACTGGCCTCGGCCGGTTGCGCGCTGGCGCCGGGCCTGGTCAGCCTTTCGGCCTTCCGCCTGCTGGCGGCGTTCGGGGGCTCGGCCAGCATTGTGATCCCGCGGGCGATCGTGCGCGATCTGGCCGATGGGCACGAGGCGGCCCGGCTGATGTCGCGGCTGATCCTGGTGATGGGGGCGGCGCCGATCCTGGCGCCGACGCTGGGCGGGGTGGTGCTGGGTCTGGCGGGCTGGCACGCGATTTTCTGGTTCTGCGCCCTGTATGGCGCGATCGGCCTCACGCTGGTACTCTGGAAGCTGCCGGATACGCTGGCGCCGCGGCTGCGGGTGCGGCTGGGCCCGGGCGCGATGCTGAGCCGCTTCGTCGCCATCGCCACCGAGCGCGGCTTCCTCAGCCACGCCCTGATGGGCGGGTTCGGCATGTTCGGCATGTTCGCCTATGTCGGCGGCTCGCCGGTGCTGATCCGCCTCTACGGCATTCCGCCGGTGTTCTACGGCATGATGTTCGGCGCGTGCGCCGCGGGCTTCATCGCCGCGGCCCAGGTCGGTCCGCTGCTGCTGCCCCGCTTCGGCGCCAGCCGCATCCTCCATGTCGCGGTGCTGGTCTATCTGGCGGCGAGCCTCATGCTGGTGGTCTGCGCGGCGACCGGACTTCTGGGTCTGGCGGGGATCGTGCTGCCGGTGTTCGTGTCGCTGGCCAGCATGGGACTGATCATGCCCAACGCGACGGTGGGGGCGCTGTCGCGCCACGCCGCCCATGCCGGCAGCGCCTCGGCGCTGATGGGCACGCTGCAATTCCTGCTGGCGGCGGGCAGCGGGCTGCTGGTCGGGCTGCTCGCCAACGGCACCCCCCTGCCCTTCGCCCTGCTGGTTTTCGCCGGCGCCGCCGGCGCCGCCATTGCCGACCGCGCCCGCCCGCGTCCATCCTGAAATCACTGCTGGAGTCCGCCTCGCCATGACCCTGATCGTCGGTATCCCCGCCTGCTCCCGCCTGAAGGGCGAGCATGTGCAGCACGCCACCCCGGCCCGCTATGGCGAGGCCGCGCTTGGCGCGGCGGGGCTGGTGCCGCTGCTGATCCCGCCAATCGGCGCGGCGGCGCTGGGCGTGCTCGACCGGCTGGACGGGCTGCTGCTGTCGGGCAGCCCGAGCAACGTGCAACCGGCACGCTATGGCGGTGGCGCCAGCGAGACCCCGGACTGCCACGACCCCGACCGCGACGCGACCACGCTGGGGCTGATCCGCGCCGCGATCGAGCGCGGGCTGCCCGTCCTCGGCATCTGCCGCGGCATCCAGGAACTCAACGTCGCGCTGGGCGGCAGCCTGCACCAGCGGGTGCATGCCCTGCCCGGCAGGCTGGACCATCGCGGCGGTGACGGACCGGCGGCGAGCCAGTACGCCCCCAGCCATGCCGTCGCGCTGTCGGGGGAGCTGGCTCGGCTGCTGGGGTCGGAGTCGATCCTGGTGAATTCCGTGCATGGCCAGGCGATCGACCGGCCGGGCGCGGGGCTGGTGGTGGAGGCGCTGGCGCCCGACGGCACGATCGAGGCGGTGCGACTGGCCGGCGCCAGGGGCTTCGTGCTGGGCGTGCAGTGGCACCCGGAATGGAACTACGCCGAGGACCCGGCCAGCCTGGCGCTGTTCGCTGCCTTCGGGGCCGCCTGCCGCGCCTACGCCGCCGCGCCCCGCCTTGCGGCCTGAGCGTCCGCCAGGGAAAGCCTGGCGGCATCGCCGGCGATCGGAACGCCCGATGACCGGCGGGTACACAGCTTCACGCATGCGATTGTTTCAGGAGCGCTGAGCATGGATCTGGGATTGGCCGGCGCACGCGTGCTGATCACCGGCGGCTCGAAGGGAATCGGCCGCGCCACCGCTGAGACGCTGGCCGCGGAAGGCTGCGACCTGGTGCTGGCGGCGCGCGACCCGGCGGCGCTGCAGGACACCGCAGCGGCGATCCGCGCGCGCCACCAGGTGGGCGTGCGCACGATCGCCACCGACCTTTCCGAAACCGGCGCGCCCGAGCGCCTCGCCGAAGCCGCGGGGGCGATCGACATCCTGGTCAACAATGCCGGGGCGATCCCGCCCGGCGGGCTGCTGGCGGTGGACGAGGCGACCTGGCGGCGCGCCTGGGACCTGAAGCTGTTCGGCTTCATCGGCATGTGCCGGGCGGTCTGGCCGGCGATGGCCGCGCGGCGGTCGGGGGTGATCGTCAACGTGATCGGCGCCGCCGGTGAGAAGCTCGACCCGGCCTATCT
>DAICZL010000090.1 GCA_027311165.1 bacterium | reverse complement strand
GCGCGGCGGGTTCCGGCGCAGAGAGCAGTGCGCGCGTTTCCCCTGCGAGCTGTTCGGCCAGCCCCCCCACCCGGGTTGCCACCACGCAGCGGCCGGCAGCGATGGCGGCGGCGGCGACGCCGCTCTGGCTCGCCTCGGTATGCGACAGCACCAGCGCGTCGGCCCAGCCGAGCAATCCGCCCACGTCGTCCTCGGCCACCCAGCGATTCTCCACCGTCACCCCGGGCAGGGCGCGCATGGCGCGCAACGCCGCGCTGTCGGGGCCCTGCCCCCCCACGCGCAGCTCCGCCGGCGGCGCGCCGCCGGCCAGCAGGATCTCCCAGGCCGCGGCCAGCAGATCGAGCCCCTTGTAGGGCCGCAGCCGCCCGAACACGAGCAGCCTGGCCGGCCCGCCATGGCCGAAAGGTGGCGGCGGTGGCGGGCCGAAGCGGAATGGCGGGTGCGAGGCGCGGAACAGTGGCTGCCCCGCCGCCAGCCCCTGCGCCCGCAACCGCGCGGCGACATGGCCCGACAGCGCGACCAGCCCGTCCGCCCGCCGCGTGAGCCGCCGCTGCAGCGCCATCTGCAAGGGGAACCCGTCGCCCGGATGGGCTTCGGCGTCGTGGACCACGACCAGGAACCGCACCCCCTGACGGCGCAGCACCCAGGCCATCAGCAGATCGAGCGGCGCCGGCATCGCACAGATCGCGAGATCGGGCGCCAGCTTTCGCAGCCGCGCCGCGAGCCGCCGCGCATCGAGCGGCAGCAGCAGCACCCGGCGCAGCAATCCGCCCAGCCCGGCATAGGTCGGGACCGGCAGGTCGCAGACCGGCGCATCGGCGCCGGCCAGACGTTCGGCGCGCGCAGACAGCGACAGCGCGACGCGCGTCTGCGGCAGCGCACGCAGCGCCTCGGCCAGATCGGCGGCGAAGCGGGGGCCGGCGCCGCGGCGCCCCCATTGCCAGACCAGGATGCGCAGATCGCCGGGCGGTCCCGGATCGGGGCGTTTCATGCCCCCGGTCCGGCTGTGAAAACCGGCAAACTGCCGGATCCCGCCGCCCGGCCCGTCCCTGCGCCCGGGCCGGGCCGCGCGAGGCCGATCGCGCGCAACGCCGCCTCCAGCGGGGCCGCGCCCAGCCGTGCCCGAGCCGCCGCCTGCCCGGCCGGCCCAAGCTGCGCCCGCACTGCGCGATCCTCCGCCAGCCGCCGCAAATGTGCCACCGCGTCGGCCTGGTCCGGCTCCGCCCAGACGGCGCCCGCCACATCATAGACCGCGCGCGGATCCCGCGCCGGGATCAGCCGGTAGCCGGTCAGCGCCGCGCAGTCCTGGTCCATGAACTCCAGATTGCCCGACCAACCGGTGGCGATCACCGGCACGCCCAGCAGCATCGCCTCGGCCGGCACCAGCCCGAAACCCTCGGCCCGGTGCAGCGACAGGACGATATCGGCCGCCCGGGTCAGCGCATGGCTGTCGGCCTGCGTCAGCAGGCGCGTCTCCAGCCGGATGTTGGGCACATCGGCGATCGCCGCGCGCAGCGTCGCGAAATCGTCCGGGAAATGCTCCGGCTGGCCGATCTTCAGCACCAGCAGCCGGTCCGGCCGCTCCCCGAAAGCGGCGCGAAACGCGGCGATGCTGCCCATCGGGTTTTTGCGTTCGAAGGACGAGGCCAGGCTGAACGAGGCGAGCACCACCACCGCCGCCTCCGGCAGTCCGAAATCGGCGCGGCCGAGCCGCGAGGGGAGGGGCGGGGCGAGCGCCAGCGCGTGGGGTACCACCCGCACCCGCCCGGGCAGCAGCGTCTCGACCGCGGCAGCGGTGAAGGCGGAGGG
>DAICZL010000083.1 GCA_027311165.1 bacterium | reverse complement strand
TCGCGGGAGATCGGCCGGCACGCCGCCGAGCAGCAGCGCGGCCGGCGGCGGCGCATTGGCCGAGACGAACATGCCTGCGGTGGGGTTGAGCGTGGCCAGGCGCGCGCGGAGCGCCGCCACCGCTCCGGCCGGGGCGAGGTCGGCCTTGGTGATCACGATCCGGTCGGCCACCGCCGCCTGCTTCACCGCCTCGTCCTGCCGGTCGAGCTGGGCCGCGCCGTTCACCCCATCCACGGTCGCGATCACCTGGCCGATGCGGAAATGATGCCGCAGCACCGGCGCGTGCAGCAGCGTCGCCAGCACCGGCACCGGATCTGCAAGGCCGGTGGTCTCGAGGATCAGCCGGCGGAACGGCGGCAGGGTGCCGGCCTCGCGGCGCGCATGCAGGCCGATGATCGCCTCGGCGAGATCGCCGCGGATCGTGCAGCAGACGCAGCCCGATGCCAGCAGCACCGCCTCTCCGGTCAGATCGGCGAGCAGATGATGATCGAGCCCGACCTCGCCGAACTCGTTGACCAGCACGGCGCAGTCGCCGAAATCGGGGCTCGCCAGGATGTGGCGCAGCAGCGTGGTCTTGCCCGAGCCCAGGAACCCGGTCAGCACGTCGACCGGGATCGTCACGTCTCGCGCCCGGTCTGATCGAGCCGCGCCAGCAGGGCGGGATCGAGCGGATCGAGGGACCGGCCGCTGATCATCCGCCCGGCCTCCCACACCCCTTGCAGATCCGATACGATCTCCTGCCGCCCGGTCGCGCCGGCGACCAGAAAGGCGGCGCCCTGCCAGTCATCGACGCGCAGCGCCGCCGTGGCCAGCACGGCATTGGTGATGCGCACCGAAGCGAGCCGCCCGGCGCGGCGGCGTTCGGCGCCGGCCTCGGTCCAGTGGGGCGGCCCGCCCAGCGTGCCGCACAGCCCGCACATCGCCCGGCTCAGCCCGGAGCGCGGGGCGAGCGGCGGGCGAAATCGTCGGCCATCTGGTCCATGGTGACGAAGCGCACGCCGGGATGGCGGCTGATATGGGCGAACAGCCGCTCGAGCATCATCAGCACCTGCGGCCGGCCGGACACGTCGGGGTGGATGGTGATCGGAAACACCGCGTAGTCGTATTCGCGATACACCCAGTCGAACTGGTCGCGCCACATCTCCTCCAGCTGGCGCGGGTTGACGAAGCCGTGGCTGTTGGGTGCCTTCTTGATGAACATCATCGGCGGCAGATCATCGAGATACCAGTTGGCGGGGATCTCGATCAGTCCGGTCTCGTGACCGCGCTGCAGCGGCTTCATCCAGTCCTGCGGCTGTTTCGCGTAGTCGATCTTGGTCCAGCTGTCGCCGACCCGCACGTAATAGGGCTGGAAATCGTGATGCATCAGGCTGTGGTCGTATTTGATGCCCTTCTTCAGCAGCAACTCGTTCGACACGCGGCTGAATTCCCACCACGGCGCGACATAGCCCGTGGGCCGGCGTCCGGCCAGGCGCGTGACCAGCTCGATGCATTTGTCCAGCACCGCCTCCTCCTGGGAGGGGGTCATCGCGATCGGGTTCTCGTGCGAATAGCCGTGGATGCCGATCTCGTGGCCGGCCTTCGCCACGGCTTCCATCTGTGCCGGAAACGTCTCGATCGAATGGCCGGGGATGAACCAGGTCGTCTTGATGCCGAAGCGTTCGAACAGGGTGAGCAGGCGCGGCGCGCCGACCTCGCCGGCGAACAGCCCGCGGGAGATGTCGTCGGGACTGTCCTCCCCGCCGTATGAGCCGAGCCAGCCTGCGACCGCGTCGACGTCGATGCCGAAGCCGCAGAGGATCTCTTTCGCCATGGCCGTTCCTTTCGATGACGTTACGAATAGGCATCATCCAACCGGCAAGTCGGGCGCGGGCGCCGCTGCCCCGCCGGGCAGCAGCGCGCCGCAGCGCAACGATTCTAGGGGCGAGCGCCGCGCGCGGTCCAGGGGCAACGCCCGTGCCGGCGGGGCCTGACAACGGCAAAATCGGCCATTGCCTCGCAACATGAAGCCGATCTAGGTTTATCAGGTTCCGGCTGCGCATCGCAGCGCAGAATTTCCGATCCCGCGGGCAATGCCGCCCTCGCAGTGCCGTTCGTCGCGACAGCGATGGCCGGGACGGCGGGTTTTTTTGTTTTGAGCAACGATCGGCGCCGGCGTCGATCGTGCCTGGCGGGCCCATGCGCCCGCCGGAACCATCACGCACAGGGGAGCGCATCGTGACGAAGCAAGCCCACGACCATGCCGGCCTCGCCGAGGCCGAGGACGAGATCGACCACCTGCTCGGCGAGGAGTTCGAGCATCAGCCCGTGCCGGCCTCGGCCAGGCGCAGCCTGTTTTCGGTGACCCTGGTCTGGGCCGGATTTCCCATGATCATCACCGGCGCCATGACCGGATCGATCCTGGTGCTGGGCATGGGGTTCAGCCACGCCGTCACCGCCATGGTGATCGGCAATCTGATCATGCTGGCCTATGTCGGCGCGCTGGGCCTGCTCGGCACCGCGCGGGGCTATAATTTCGGGCTGCTCGCCAGCGTGGTGTTCGGGCGCAAGGGCTACGTCGTTGCCTCGGGGCTGCTGTCCACCCTGCTGCTCGGCTGGTTCGCGGTGCAGACCGGCATCACCGGCGCGCTGGTCAGCAGCACCTACGGGCTCAGTTACGTGCTGATGACCATCGTCGCCGGCCTGCTCTATATCGGCATCACCTTCATCGGCGTCCGCGGGCTGCACTATATCGGTCTAATCTCGATCCCGCTGTTCGTGGTCCTGGCGGCCTGGGTGGCGGCGGATGCCGCCAGCACCACGACCTGGAGCGCCATCCTGGCCTATCCCGGCAATAGCGGTGCGGCGAGCATGTCGATGGGCGTCGGGCTCACCGTGGTGATCGCGCTGTTCATCGACGCCGGCACGGTGACCGCCGATTTCAACCGCTGGGCGAAAAACAGCCGGCATTCGCTGATCGCGACCGCCAGCGCCTTCCCGGTGGCCAACATCACCGCGATGCTGCTGGGCGGGATCATGACCGCCGCACTCGCCACGCCCAACGCCAACCCGTTCGGCGCCGACAACATGTTCGGCTACATGAACGCCAAGCAGGCGGGCTGGCTCAGCGTCGTCGCCTTCGTGTTCCTTTACTGCAATCTGGGCTCGGTCTGCTCGCACTGCCTGTATAACTCCGCCACCGGCTGGTCACGGATCCTCGGCAGCCACATGCGCCTCTACGCGGTGGTGCTGGGCGTGATCGGCATCGGCGTCGCGGCCGGCAACATCTGGGCCTTCTTCATCCAGTGGCTCAGCCTGCTCGGCGTGCTGGTGCCGCCGATCGGCGCGGTGATCCTGGTCGATCAGTATCTGATCCGGCCGAAAGCCGCGATCGACACGGATTTCCGACCCTCGGCCTTCCTGGCCTGGGCGCTGGGCTCGGCGACCGCGCTGCTGGTCGAGAAGGCGGCACCGGAACTGTCCACCGCGATCGCATCGATGCTGGTGGGCGGGATCGCCTACTGGGCGATCTCGATGCTCGCCAGCCGCAAGTCGCAGCCGGCCTGAACCGGCGACGCATCCGGACCAACGGCAAGGGAGGAAACCAACATGCCCGCAGACTACCAGATCCACGAGCTCGGCAGCGTCACCCTGCAGGGCGGCGCCACGATCCGCGACTGCAAGCTCGCCTACAAGACCTACGGCACGCTGTCGCCGGCCAAGGACAACGTGATCGTCTATCCCACCTGGTATTCCGGCCAGCATTACGAGAACGAGTGGCTGGTGGGCAGCGGCATGGCGCTCGATCCGGCCCGCTGGTTCATCATCATCCCCAACATGCTGGGCAACGGGCTGTCGTCCTCGCCGAGCAACACGCCCGAGCCCTATAACGGCCCGCGCTTCCCCAATGTGACCGCCTGCGACAACGTCCGGGTGCAGCACCGCCTGGTGACCGAGAAATTCGGCATCGAGAAGATCCGTCTGGTCACCGGCTGGTCGATGGGCGCGCTGCAGACCTTCCACTGGGGCGCGCTGTATCCGGACATGGTGGAGAAGATCGCGCCGTTCTGCGGCTCGGCAAAATGCTCGCGCCACAATTTCGTATTCCTGGAAGGGGTCAAGGCGGCGCTGACCGCAGACGCCGCCTTCGCCGGCGGCTGGTACGCCACCAAGCCGGCGATCGGCCTGCGGGCGATGGCGCGGGTCTATGCCGGCTGGGGCTTCTCCCAGGCCTTCTACCGCGAGGAACTCGATCTCAAGACACTGGTCTATTCCTCGCTCGAGGACTTCCTGGTGGCCTTCTGGGAGGGCTTCTTCCTGCCCAAGGACGCGAACAACCTGCTGACCATGCTATGGACCTGGCAGCACGGCGATATCAGCGACAACACGCTCTACAACGGCGATTTCAAGCGGGCGCTGGGCGCGATCAAGGCGCGCGCCTATGTCATGCCGGGCCAGACCGATCTGTATTTCCCGCCCGAGGACAGCCAGTTCGAAGTGGCACACATGCCGAACGCGGAATTGATCCCGGTGCCGTCGATCTGGGGGCATTTCGCCGGCGGCCCGGGCACCAACCCGACCGATGTCGCCTTCCTGGATGCGAAACTGAAACAGCTGCTGGCCGAATAGCCCGCGGACGCATCGCCGATCAGGCCCGCGCGCCGTCCTGCGCGTGCGCCTGGTCGGCGAAGACCGGGTCGAGACGCGGGCTCCACAACATGAGCCCGCCGGTGATGCCAGCCTCGTTGGAAACGAGATGCAGCCGGGGCGGCAGATCGAAGCTCACGTGCCTGGCATTGCCGCCACCGACATACAGCGCATCGTAGCCGGTCAGCGCCTCGATATGGCCGATCGCCTTCAGCACCCGCCGGTTCCACCGCTTGTGCCCGACCTTGCGCAGCGCCGCCTCGCCGATATAGCCATCATAGGTCTTGTCGCCATGCACGGGATGGCGCGACAGTTCCAGATGCGGTGCCGGCAGTCCGTCCTGGAACATCGCGAAGCCCATGCCGGTGCCCAGCGTCAGGACGCATTCCAGCCCCTGCCCGCGGATCACCCCGAGCCCCTGCACGGTGGCATCGTTGAGCAGCCGGACGGGACGACCGAGCCGCTCGGCGAGACGCGCGCCGAGATCGGTGCCCGGCCAGGACGCGCCGTCCAGATTGGGCGCGCTCTGCACCCGCCCGGCGCGGATCGCACCGGGAAACCCGACCGAGACCCGGTCGAAGGGCACCAGCGTGCGCACCAGATCGCCGAGCGCGGCGATCAGCGCCTCCGGCACCGCCGGACGCGGGGTTTCCACCCGCTCGGGCCCTGAATTCATCCCGCCATCCGGGCCCAGGATCCCGGCCTTCAGATGGCTGCCGCCGATATCGATCGCCAGTGTCAGCGGCCGGGCGGCGGCGATGGCGGATTTCTGCCGAGCCATGGCTCCTGCTCCTGTCCTGGACCCGCAAGCGGCCGGCACCGGTGCGCCGGCGCTGCAGCCTGCGCCCGCCATCGCGCCCTGGGCAACCACTGCCCTCCGGCGGCCCCATCCGGCAGGCCCGCATCCGGCGATCCGGCGCGCGCGCCGCCGCCACGCCGCCCCGCTCAAGCCCCCTCAGAGCAGCTTCAGCGCCACGAATCCTCCGCTGATCCCCAGCGCCACCAGGCTGGTCACCAGGG
>DAICZL010000363.1 GCA_027311165.1 bacterium | reverse complement strand
TGCTGGCGGTGATGCTGCCGGCCGTCGGGGTGGTGCTGTCGCTCGGCCTGGGCGGACGCCGGGCGGAGCGTGTCGGGCTGGCGATGCTGCCGGCCTGTCTGGCGGTGGCCGTCGCGATCGCCGCAGTGGTCTGGGGGGCGGGGGTGCCGCTGCGCTACGCGGTCGGCGGCTGGGCGCCACCGCTCGGCATCGCGCTGCGCGCCGACGGGCTCTCCGTGATCCTGCTGCTGACCACGGCGCTGGTGACCTGCGCCATCGGTCTGTTCGCCCGCGAATCCTTCACGACCCCGCCTGGCACGACCGAGGCGCGGGCGCCGCTGGTGTTCTGGACCCTGCTGATGGGGGTCTGGGCGGGGCTGAACGCGGTCTGGCTCGGCGCCGATCTGTTCACCCTGTATGTCGCGCTCGAGCTGCTGACCTTCGCCGCGGTGCCGCTGGTCTCGCTCAGCGGCAGCGCGGCGACGCTGACCGCGGCGCTGCGCTACCTGCTGTTCGCGCTGCTCGGTTCGGTGCTGTACCTGCTGGGCCCGGCGCTGCTGTTCGGCGCCTATGGCACGCTCGATATCGGGCTGCTCGCCGCGCGGGCGGGGCCGGGGCCCGTGGTCTGCGTGGCGGCGGCGCTGATGACCGCCGGGCTGCTCGCCAAGACCGCGCTGTTCCCGCTGCATCTGTGGCTGCCGCCCGCCCATGCCGGCGCGCCGGCGGCGGCCAGTGCGCTGCTGTCGGCGCTGGTGGTCAAGGGATCGTTCATCCTGATCGTCCGGCTGTGGTTCGATGCGCTGCCCGGCCTGCCGGGTCCGGCGGCGGCACAGGCGCTGGCCGGGCTGGGCGCGTGCGCGATCGTGTTCGGCAGCGTGCTGGCGCTGCGCCAGGCGCGGCTGAAGCTGATGATCGCCTATTCCACCCTGGCGCAGATCGGCTACCTGTTCTTCCTGTTCCCGCTCGCCACCGGCCCGATCGTCAGCGTTACGGGCACGGCCGGGTTGTGGCACGGCATCGCCTGGACCGGCGGCATCCTGCAGCTGGTCGCCCACGCCTTCGCCAAGGCGGCGATGTTCATGGCCGCCGGGCTGATCGGCGAGGCGCTCGGCCATGACCGTATCGCCGGCTTCGCCGGCATCGGCCGGGCGCTGCCGGTCACCCTGTTCGCCTTCGGGCTGGGCGGGATGTCGCTGCTGGGCCTGCCGCCGAGCGGCGGCTTCGTCGCCAAGGCGATGCTGCTGACCGCCGCCATCGCCGAGGGCCAATGGTGGTGGGCGGTGGTCATCCTGCTGGGCGGGCTGCTCGCCGCCGGCTACCTGGTCCGCGTCCTGGCCATCGCGCTCGCTGCCCCCGAACTGCCGCTGCGATGCGGCTCGGTCGGGCGGCCGCGTCAGCTCGTGGTGCTGGGGCTCGCGCTGTGCGCGCTGCTGCTGGGGCTGATGCCGCTGCGCCCGTCGGGGTTGCTGGAGATCGGCCGCCCGGTGCTGGCGGCGGTCGCGCGGTGACCGGCGGGGGCGCCCTGCTGGCCGCCGCGCTGGCCCTGCCGGTGGCGATGCTGGTGGCCTGCCTGTCGCAGCGGCTGCGGCCGCGTGTGCCGGGCTGGCTGCCGATCGCCCCGGTGCCGGCGCTGGCGGTGGCGCTGCTCGCGCCCCGTGCGGCGCTCGATCTGCCGGCGGCCCTGCTGCGCCTGCGCCTCGCGCTCGATCCGCCGGCCGCGATCCTGCTGGGCGCCGCCGCCCTGCTGTGGATCGCCGCCGGGGTCTATGCCGCGGCCTGGCTGGAGCGCCGGCCGGATGCCGGGCGCCTCGCGGTGTGGTGGCTGCTGACGCTCACCGGCAGCATCGGCGTGTTCATGGCCGCCGATCTGGTGGGCTTCTATCTGATGTTCTCCCTGGTCAGCCTGGCCGCCTATGGCCTGGTGATCGCCGACGGCACCGGGCGCGCCCGGCGCACCGGCTTTCTCTATCTGGGCTTCGCGGTGCTCGGCGAGGCCTTCCTGCTGCTGGCCTTCGTGATGCTGGCCCAAGGGGTTCACAGCGGCGGTGAGGGCGGGAGCCCGGCGATCCGTGACGCCGTGGCCGCCCTGCCGGCCTCGCCCTGGCGCGAGCCGGCGATGGCGCTGCTGATCCTGGGTTTCGGGATCAAGCTCGGCATGGTGCCGCTGCATGTCTGGATGCCGCTGACCTACCGGGCGGCGCCGATCCCCGCCGCCGCGGTGCTGAGCGGCGCGGCGGTGAAGGCAGGCGTGATCGGGCTGCTGCGCTTCCTGCCGCTGGCGGCCGCGCAGCCGGGCTGGGGCGAGGCGCTGGTGGCGGTGGGCCTGGTCTCGGCGTTCTTCGGCGTGGCCGTCGGCATCACCCAGTCCAACCCGAAGACGGTGCTGGCCTATTCCAGCATCAGCCAGATGGGGGTGATCCTGGCGGTTCTCGGCATGGGGCTGGAGGCCGGGGCTGGCGGGGCGGCGCTGGCGGTCGCGTTCTACGCGGCGCATCACACGCTGGTGAAGGGTGG
>DAICZL010000065.1 GCA_027311165.1 bacterium | reverse complement strand
GTCCCCAGCTCAGCGGATGGGTGTCGTCACTGGCCATGGGAGGTCTCCGGCTGATCGGGCGTGCGGATCAGCCGCTGCACGGCGGGGCTGATCGTGTGGGTGCCTGGGGTGGCGCCGATCGGGGTGTAGGCGAGATCGTAGATGTCGAGCACGGTATGGCCATCGCGCAGCCGCCATTCCGGCGCGGTGCCGGGCACCACGACGGTATCGCCATGCACCGAGAGATTGACCGTGGCCTCCTTGCCGTCCGGCTGGAGATCGAACATCGCCGGGATGCGCTGGGTACCGGGGAAGCGGAACACGGTGGCGGAACCGTTGTCCCAGACCTCGGCGGGGGCCAGCGCCCGATCGCCGCGGGCGACGTAGTGATAATTGCGTGGCCCCTGGTAGCGGTTGACAGTGCGGGCGGACATCACAGCCACCCGCTCCGCCAGTCGGTCCTTGGTTGCCTGCCGCACCTCGCGGGCCTGGGCTTTCCGGCGAGCGGCCAGGGCGTGTTCGGCTGCCTGATGTGGATAGGTAAAGACGACGGTGTAATCGACATTGGCACCGACCCCGAGCTTGGCGGTGCGGGTCTCGAACTGGAAATCGTACCGGCGCAGCATGCCGTCGGCCCGCTGGCAGAGCACGGCGACCGGCTGGGCGGCGAGCAGGGCCATCGGCTTGAAGAACAGGAAATTATCGACCGGATGGGCGTGCAGATAGACGCTGTCCGAGGCGGCCACCGCGACGACTGTCTCGGTCGGGGCGAACTGGACCACCATCACCGCACCGGGGGCGGTCCAGATATTGACGACATTGCCGGCCTCGTAGGGCACGTAGCGCACCCGGCTATCGCTGCGACCGGGTTGCGGGTACTGCACCGCCCAGGCGGCAGGGATCACGGCGAGACAGGCGATAACAGCGCCGAGGCCGAGGCCGACAGGCTTGCGGGCGCGTCCGGGAGAATGTTGACCGGCGGGCTTGCCGGTCAAGGGGGCCAAGGGGCTCATGGGGTATCCTCCGAATTCTGATAATTCGTGACGATCAGGCCACCGGGATCGGTGAGGCGGGCGGCGAGCGGCAGGGTGGTGACCGTGCGGAAGGCGACCGTGGCGGTCCATGTCGTGGTCACCGGCATGGCCTCGTCCATCAGTACGCTGCGGCGATAGCGGACCAGCGCGACGTCGCGGCGCACGAAGGACATCGAGCTCATCGAGACGCTGACCTGTCCCTTGCGACCGATGGTGTTTTGCGGGCTGGCGGGGTTGGCGGGCAGGAAGCCCTGCTGATAGGCGTCGAGCACGCTGGGGGCCGACATCAGCGAGACGACGTCGTAGCGATATTTGGCATCGGGATAATCATAGGATTGCCGGTCGCGGACATATTGCCAGATCGCCGCGCGCAGCACCGCGTCGGATTGGGTCGGCGGCAGGGTAGAGAGACGGGTGGTGCTGTCGACCGTGCCATCGGGGCGGAGCCAGAGGTAAAACGGCACCAGGCGTTGCAGCGGCAGCATCGCGGCGATCGTGCCGGCGAGGGCGAGGTTGGTCGCGAGCGAGACGCCGGCGATGGTCCAGGCGACCCGGCTCCAGCGCCGGGTGCCGCGCGCCTGCCGGGTCTGGAACGATTCGACCTCCCGGTAGTAAGCAGCCAGCCGATCGGCGCTGACCGGCGCTGCGACCAAAGTGTGGGTGCTTTCCAGCGTCAGGTCCGACAGGGACGGGTCCGGCAGCGATGGGGCCGTCCTCCCCGGCGCGTTGATGGCGGTGGCGCTCATGGGTGCGGCACCGGTGGCAGGCTGTGCAACTCTGCCGGCGTCGGGTGCCACAGACCGGCGTTGAGCGCGAAGACCGGCCCGTGCGTGCGCGCCAGCGGATCGGTGGTGGCGCAGCCGGACAGGAACCCGGCGATGGCGAGCAGGGCCAGGATGTGTCGCATCGTCGGCCTGAGGGGAGATCGGATCAGGGGGAGTGAGGTCATCATGCGCCTCCGTTGTGTGAGCGATTGCGATTGCGGCTGCGAACCCGGTTGATTACCTGCCGCGCGCCGGCACCGGCGCCGGATGCGGCGAGCCGGCCGGTCCAGAGTGCGGCGCGTCCGGCGCCCCGGGCGGTGTGGCGGGCGAGCGGGTCGGTGAGCGGCGCACCGCGC
>DAICZL010000060.1 GCA_027311165.1 bacterium | reverse complement strand
TGGTTCCATCTGATCGGATGTGGCTCTGAGTGTCCCGATTCCGAAATTCGCAGCAGTGAAATGTGGTCGGAACCGGGACCCCAGGTGTTTGTTTTCAGTGGGCTGCTGATCCCCGAAGTTAGCGGTGAGGAACGGCGAACTTCGCGGGCAGGACACTAGGGCCGTGCCCGATCTGATCGACGATCGGCCACCGCTCTTACGCTCTGTTTTACCGGGTAACTTTATCCGATCGGATGATCCCATCTGATCGGATGCTGCGCCAAGGCCAGGCGCGGGCTCCGCCCTCATAGCCTAACGGGACGAGCCATTCCCGTTGGGATACGCCTATCGAAAGGGGTCTGGGGCCGAGGCCCCAGCGGGGTCCACGGGCGGAGCCCTTGGCCTTGCCTTATCTTGGCGCCTCCATCCGAGTGGCTTTGGGGATCCGCCCCATGGACCATCGCAACCCATCAGGGAGCAGCGCTCTCTCCCCGCGGGATACCCCGCACCGAATTCGGGGTCGCCAGCCCCGGCTTCCTAGCCATCTCCGGCATTGCTACACTATTCGGCCCTGCCGGACGCGGCGGGCGATTGGGGACGATCCGATGAAGCTGAAGGCCGACCGCGCCGCGCTGATCAAGGCGCTCGCCCATGTCCAGAGCGTGGTCGAAAAGCGCAACACCATTCCCATCCTGGCCAATGTCCTGCTCGCGGTGCGCGAGGGCAGGCTGAGCCTGACCGCGACCGACATGGAGATCGCCATCGTCGAGGACGTGCCGGCCGCAACCAGCCGCAACGGCGCCTGCACCGCGCCGGCCGCCACGCTGTATGAGATCGTCCGCAAGCTGCCCGACGGCGCCGAGGTGGAGCTCGACCATCCCGGCGGCGATGCCCAGCTCGCGCTGCGCGCCGGGCGCTACGTCACCAGCCTGGTGGTGCTGCCGACCGAGGATTTCCCCTCGATGACCGCCGGCACCCTGTCCACCCATTTCGTGCTGCCGGCGCAGACGCTGCGCGGCCTGATCGACCGCACCCGCTTCGCCATCAGCACCGAGGAAACCCGCTACTACCTCAACGGCATCTATCTGCATCAGACCGAGAGCGAGGGCGCCCGCGTGCTGCGCGCGGTCGCGACCGACGGCCATCGCCTGGCGCGGGTCGAGGAGAAGCTGCCCGAGGGCGCCGGGGCGATGCCCGGGGTGATCATCCCGCGCAAGACCATCAACGAGCTGCGCAAGCTGCTGGACGAAGCGACCGGCGAGATCGAGGTGGCGCTGTCGGACACCCGCATCCAGTTCCGTGTCGGGCCCGTCACTCTGACCAGCAAGCTGATCGACGGCACCTTCCCCGAATACGAGCGGGTGATCCCGCGCGACAACGACAAGGTGATGCGGGTCGGCAAAAAGGATTTCTCCGACGCGGTGGCGCGCGTCGCCGCGATCTCCTCGGAACGCTCCCGCCCGGTCAAGCTCTCGCTCGCCCGCGATCTGCTGGTGCTGACCGCGACCAGCCCCGAACAGGGCACGGCCACCGAGGAGCTGGACGGGGATCGGGTGAAATACCAGGCCGGCCCGCTGGAGATCGGCTTTCAGGCCCGCTACCTGAACGACATCACCGACCAGATCGACAAGGAGGTGGAGTTCCTGTTCTCCGACGGCTCCGCCCCCACGGTCGTGCGCGATGCCGAGGATCTCAGTGCGCTCTACGTGCTGATGCCGATGCGGGTCTGACCAATTTGGGGTGGCGCGGGACGCTGGATCGGGTCGGGTTCAGGGCGAGGCCAGGGCTCTGCCCTCAGGGCCTGATGGGATCCGCCAGGGAGCCGGACCCGCATCCCTTCGAGGGTACCCCCCAAGCGAAACGGGTCTGGGGCCCGAGCTTGGTCCCTGATGGGAGATGAGGGCGGAGCCCCAGGCCTTGCCTTCTAGCCTGCGCCTCCTGCGCCTGACGCTGACCGATTTCCGCAGCTACGCCGAGCTGACCTGGGCCCCCCGCTCGCGCATCAGCGTGCTGACCGGCCCCAACGGCAGCGGCAAGACCAACCTGCTGGAAGCGGTCTCCCTGCTCGCCCCCGGAAGGGGGCTGCGCGGCGCCCGCGGCGGCGAACTCGCCCGTCACGGCGCCGGGTCGGGCGGCTGGGCGGTGGCGGCCCGGCTGGCTGGCCCGTCCGGGCGGCTGGAGATCGGCACCGGCACCCTGCCGGGCGGCGGCGAGCGGCGGGTGTTCCGGCTCGACGGCGCGGCCCCGCGCAGCCTGGCCGAAATCGCCAGCCGCATCGCCGTGCTCTGGCTCACCCCGCAGATGGACCGGCTGTTCCAGGACAGCGCGTCCGGGCGGCGGCGCTTCCTGGACCGGCTGGTCTTCGCGCTCGAACCCTCCCACGCCCGTGAGGTCGCTTCGTTCGAGGCGGCGATGGCCGAGCGCAACCGGCTGCTCGCCACGGGCCGGCGCGATGCGGCCTGGCTCGGCGCGCTGGAGGACGCGATGGCCCGCCATGCCGTCGCGATCACCGCCGCCAGGGTGGACCTGGCGGGGCGGCTGAGCGCCGCACTCGCCTCCGGCGCGGCGGGCAGGTTTCCGCCGGCGCGGATCGGTCTGGCCTGCCCGATCGCCGGTCAGCTCGCCGCGCTGGGGCCGGCGCTGGCGGTCGAGGACTGGATGCGCGCCGGGCTTGCCGCCGCCCGCGCCCGCGACGAGGCCGCCGGCGGGGCCGCGCTGGGCGCCCACCGGGCCGATCTGGTGCTGGCCGATGCCGCCACCGGCACGCCGGCGGCGCTGGCCAGCAC
>DAICZL010000049.1 GCA_027311165.1 bacterium | reverse complement strand
GGATAGTCTTATATCAAATTTTTCATCATCGAACGATCTGGCGCCGGTCCTCGGTGCGCAGCTGCCCGCAGGCGGCCAGGATGTCGCGTCCGCGCGGGCTGCGCACCGGGGCGGCGAAGCCGGCCTCGTTGACGATCGCGGCGAAGCGGTCGATGGCCGATGCGGTGCTGGTCTGATAGGCGCTGCCGGGCCAGGGGTTGAACGGGATCAGGTTCACCTTGGCGGGGATGCCAGCGATCAGACTCACCAGTTCGCGGGCATCTTCAGGGCTGTCGTTGAGGCCGCGCAGCATGACGTATTCGAAGGTGATGCGCCGTGCGTTGGACGCGCCGGGATAGCGCCGTGCCGCCGCGATCAGCTCGGCGATCGGGTATTTGCGGTTGAGCGGCACCAGCTCGTCGCGCAATTCGTCGCGCACCGCGTGCAGCGAGATCGCCAGGTTGACGGCCAGTTCGGCCCCGGCGCGGTCCATCATCGGCACCACGCCGCTGGTGGACAAGGTGATCCGCCGGCGCGACAGGCCGATGCCCTCGCCGTCCATGACGATCTTCATCGCGGTCGCGACGTTCTCGTAATTATACAGCGGCTCACCCATGCCCATCAGCACGATGGTGGACAGCAGGCGCGGGGTTTCGCCCTTGGGGCTCGGCCATTCGCCATAGGCGTCGCGGGCCGCCATGAACTGGCCGACGATCTCGGCCGGACCGAGATTGCGCACCAACGCCTGGGTGCCGGTGTGGCAGAAGCGGCAGGACAGGGTGCAGCCCACCTGCGAGGAGATGCAGACCGCGCCGCGATCCTCGTGCGGGTCGGGAATATACACCGTCTCGGCGGTCTGGCCGTCGCGGAAGCGGAACAGGAACTTGCGCGTCTCATCGGCGCTGGCCTGCACCGTGGCCACTTCCGGCCGGCCGATCACGAAGCGTTCCGCCAGTTTTTCCTGCAAGGGCCGGGCGACGCTCGACATGCGGGCGAAATCGGTCACGCCCTGGTGGTAGATCCAGTGCCAGAGCTGCTTGGCGCGGAACGGGGCCTCGCCGATCGCGGCCAGCTCGGCGGCGAGTTCCGTGCGCGACAGGCCGACCAGGTCACGCCGTCCGTCCGGCAATGTCGCCGGCGGCGGCGCGAATTGCGCCGCCTTGGCGAGGATCCGGGTCCGCTCGGCCTCGCTCAGCTCCAGCCTGTCCGGTCCGGCCGGGTGGCGCGGGGCGGTCATCGCGCCGGCGGCGGCGGGCAGGATTTTTCCTTCAGCATCGCTTCATAGGCCCTGGAGAAGCCGCGCAGGCTGAAACTGTCGGCCACCAGGGCTGCTTTCGGACCAGGCGAGCGGGCCACCGCCAGCCGCGCCTTCTGGAAGGCCGCCACCGCGGCGCGGCCGTCGCGGGCGAAGGCCGAGCGCTGGGCGGTATAAAAGGCCAGCGCCACCTGCTCCACCTGCACCGTGACCTCGGCGCCGGCGGCGTAAGTGAAGCCGGCGCTGATCGCCACCGCATCGCGCCCGCTCGGGCGTTCGGTCACGGTCAGCACCACATCGCCGCGACCCGGCAGGCGCGGGATCGAGGAACTGGCGCGGGTGAAGGCATAGCAGACGTTCTGCCCCGCCTCAGAGTGCATGGCCGCGGTCCAGTCGTCGAACACGCCGATCTTGTGCGGCCCGGCGGCCGGCGGCGCGGGTTTGGCCGCGGCCGGATGGGCCGGCCGGGTCTGGGCCTGGCCGGATGCGGGAACAAGGGCGAGAAACAGCAGGGGGACGAGACGGCGCATGAGCGCACAGATACGGGGGCGCGCGCGATGCGGCAAGCGGGGTGGCGTGCGGGCAGACCTGCGAAAGAGGGTCCGCTCCCCCGGATCTTTGCGCCCAGGGCCAATCTGGGCGCCCCCTGGTCGGCGTATCTCCCGGCCGAATTCCCCCCCACTCGGAGTTCCCCCCGCTTTGAGTGTCTTCTGG
>DAICZL010000043.1 GCA_027311165.1 bacterium | reverse complement strand
AGTCAGTCTCGGAGCGCATGCATGAGTGCCACGCAGGCCAATACCCTGCCCGAATTTGCCACCAATCTCCCGCGTGACCGGCGGCTGCGTCTTGCGCTGAGGCTCGCCAGGCTGATCCGTGTCGGCACCCTGACCTTGGTGCTGCCTGACGGCTGCAGCCATCGCGTGGCCGTGACTGCCGAGCCGGCGGCGACGCTGGTGATCCGCGATCCCCGCGCAGTCACGCGGCTGGCTATGGGTGGCAGCCTCGGTCTTGCCGAGGCTTATCTGGAAGGCTGGTGGGAGAGCCCCTCAATCGCCGACGTGATGGCGCTGGCGGCGGCCAACGAACCTGAATGGCGGGAGATGCTGAAGGGCCATGGCTGGACACGGGTGCTCTCGCGGCTGTTGCACCTGGCGCGGCCGAACACCAGACGAGGCGCGCGGCGGAACATTGTCGACCACTACGATCTTGGCAACGATTTCTATGCCAGCTGGCTGGATCCCACCATGACCTATTCAGCGGCGTTGTTCGCCGATAAGGCCGAGCCGCTGGAGGTCGCGCAGACACGCAAGATGCGGCGGCTGTGCGATACGCTCGGGTTGCGGCCGGGGATGCGCCTGCTTGAGATCGGCTGCGGCTGGGGCGGCTTCGCCGAACTCGCGGCGCGTGAGTATGGTGTGTCGGTGATTGGCCTGACCTTGTCGCCCGCCCAGCGGGACTATGCCATCCAGCGTGTCGCCCGCGCCGGCTTGTCGGGGCAGGTCGAGATTCGGCTGCAGGATTATCGCGAAGTAACCGGCAGTTTTGACAGGATCGCCTCAATCGAGATGTTCGAGGCAGTAGGTCAGCAATTCTGGCCAGATTATTTCGCAACACTTCGTGAACGACTTGTCGTGGGTGGCCTAGCCGGTCTGCAGACCATCACTATTGCAGACTGGCTGTGGGACGACTATCGCAGCACGGCGGATTTCATCCAGCGCCACGTCTTCCCTGGAGGAATGCTGCCGAGCCCGGCGCGGCTGCGTGAGGAGACCGCGCGGGCCGGGCTGCGGTGGATCGACGAGCATTGGTTCGGCGCCGACTACGCCGAGACGCTGGCGCGCTGGCAGGCTACTTTTCAGCATGCCTGGCCGGATATCGCCCGTCTGCCGCGCTTGGCCGAAGCACGTTTCAAGCGGCTTTGGGAATACTACCTCGCCTATTGTGAGACCGGTTTTCGTGCGCAATGGACCGATGTGGGCCAGATCCTGCTCGCCCGGCCGGCCTGAGCGGCGGCCTGGCAATGCAAGCCAGCCGGCAGCACGAGACCGGATACGCATTCTGTTTCGTCAGAGAGGACGAGCGAAGACGATGCTGGCAGTTTGCTGGCGGCCGAGCAGGCACTGAGGATCGGAGCGACGATGCAACCCTGAGGGTCCTCGCCACAGCCGGGTTGTGCATTGTCACGCGTCATGGCTCTGGCGCTTTCGCTGAATGGCGTTCAGGTGTCGGCCATTCTGGCCCCGACGGTGGCTTTGATCATGTCGCTTCGCGCTTGGGGGCCGGGAGGAGGGGCCAGCGTGCAGAGCAGAATTGTCACCGGCCCGATCGCAACATCCCAGGATTCCGGGTTGGCGTTGTGATCCTGAACTGCGGCCGGGCCGCCGCTGACCCAAACTGGCGGTTTCGTCTGTGATCAGCGTCCCGGAGGGGGAAGCGGCTGCCAGTGCGCCATTGCACGCTGCGCCGCGGCCGGATGGGGCCCCCTTCCGGTTGTCGCTTTACGCCGCGCCGGCGGTGCCACTGGCGATCCTGGGACTGCCGCTCTACGTCTATCTGCCGGTCTTCTGGGCTGGACCGATGGGTCTGTCGCTGTCGGCAGTCGGCTTCGTGCTGGCCGCGGTCCGGCTGCTTGACCTGATCTTCGACCCTCTGGTGGGGCGCTTTTCGGATGCCGGTTTTGGTCGGCTGGGCCGGCGCAAGCCGCCGATTGCGCTGGCTCTCCCGGTCGCCGGCGCCGGCATCGCTGGGCTGGTCTTCCCGCCCGCCGGGGCCGGAACCCTCTGGCTCGCCGGCTTCGCCGCGCTGACGACGTTGGGCTGGACATTGCTGTCGCTGCCTTATCAGGCCTGGGGGGCCGAGCTGTCGGATGATTATGCCGAGCGGGCGCGCATCACCTCCTGGCGGGAAACCGGCACACTGCTCGGCATCATCGTCGCGGCGGCGCTGCCGCCG
>DAICZL010000037.1 GCA_027311165.1 bacterium | reverse complement strand
GATGGGGCGGAGCCCTCGCTCTGTCTTGTCGCCGATGGGGCGGAGCCCTCGCTCTGTCTTGTCGCCGATGGGGCGGAGCCCTCGTTCTGTCTTGTCGCCGATGGGGCGGAGCCTTCCCCTTCCTTGCGCCCCCGCCCACGATCCGCTACACCGCGCCCCGCGCCGGCACCCCTGGAGGCCGGCTTTTGGTATTTCCGAGGAGCGAGCCATGGCCAATATCGCGACCATCGAGGCCGTGTCGCGCGAGCGTGCAGGTAAGGGGGCGGCACGCGCGACACGCCGGACGGGCAAGGTGCCCGCGGTGATCTACGGCGCCCATCTTCCCCCCAGCCTGATCGCGCTCGACCCGCGCGAGGTGCTGCGGGAACTCCATCGCGGCGGCTGGCGCTCGCGCCTCTATGAGGTGAAGCTCGACGGCCAGTCCACCCGCGAGCTGCTGCGCGACGTGCAGTTCCATCCGGTCACCGACCAGCCCGAGCACGTGGATTTCCAGCGCCTCGCCGCCGGCGAGAAGATCCGCGTGGCGGTCGCCGTGCATTTCGACAACGAAGCCGCGAGCCCCGGGCTGAAGCGCGGCGGCGTGCTGAACGTGGTGCGCCATACGGTCGAGGTCTATGCCGATCCCGACCAGGTGCCGGAGCGGTTCCATGCCGATCTCGGCGGGCTCGATTTCAACGACAATGTCCGCTGGCATGATCTCAAGGGCACCGAGGGCATGCGCCCGGTGATCGGTGACCGCGACTTCGTGGTGGCGACCGTCGCGCCGCCGACCAAGATCGCCGAGGTGGTGGCCGAGGGCGGGCCCGCAGGCTCCCCCACCCCGGCGGCGGCGGTGGCCAAGGGTGGCGCCGCGGCCAAGGGCGGCGCGCCGGCCAAGGGCGCGGCTCCGGCGAAGGGCGCGGCGCCGGCCAAGGGTGGTGCGGCACCGGCCAAGCCCGCCGCCAAGCCGGCCGCGAAGAAGGGCTGAGGCGCCGCTCCGGGTCTTCCACCGGCACGTCGTCGCCATGAAACTGTGGGTCGGGCTCGGCAATCCCGAGCCCGCCATGGCGCGGCAGCGTCACAATATCGGCTTCATGGCCGTCGATACGATCGCGATCCGCCACGGCTTCTCGCCGTGGCGGCAGCGCTTTCGCGGCCTGATCGCCGAGGGCAGCCTGGGCGGCGAGAAGATTCTGGCACTGAAGCCGCAGACCTACATGAACGACAGCGGCGACTCGGTGCAGGCGGCGGCGGCGTTCTTCAAGCTGCCGGCGGAGGCGATCACCGCTTTTCACGACGAGCTCGACCTCGCCCCCGGCAAGCTGCGGGTCAAGCGCGGTGGCGGGGCGGCCGGGCATAACGGCCTGCGCAGCATGGACCGCATGCTGGGCAGCCCCGATTACTGGCGGGTGCGGCTGGGCATCGGCCATCCCGGCGCCAAGGAGCGGGTGCTGGGCTATGTGCTGGGCGATTTCGCCAAGGCCGACCGGGACTGGCTGATCCCGCTGCTGGACGCGGTGGCGGACGAGGCTGCGCTGCTGGCCGCCGGCAGGGCAGAGGACTTCATGACCAGGGTTGCGCTGCTGAGCAGGGAAGCGGGTTAGATGGGATTCAACTGCGGTATCGTCGGCCTGCCCAATGTCGGCAAGTCGACGCTGTTCAACGCGCTGACCGCAACCGCCGCGGCGGCGGCGGCGAATTATCCGTTCTGCACGATCGAGCCCAATGTCGGCCGGGTGCCGGTGCCCGACCCGCGGCTGGAGCGGCTGTCGGCGATCGGCAAATCGGCCAGGATCCTGCCCACCAGCCTGGAATTCGTCGATATCGCGGGCCTGGTGCGCGGGGCCTCGAAAGGCGAGGGGCTGGGCAACCAGTTCCTGGCCAATATCCGCGAGGTGGACGCGATCGTGCACGTGCTGCGCTGCTTCGAGGACCCGGACGTGGTCCATGTCGAGGGCAGCGTCGATCCGGTGCGCGATGCCGAGACGGTCGAGACCGAATTGATGCTCGCTGATCTGGAGAGCCTGGAGAAACGTCTGCTGGCCGCCCAGAAGAAGGCCCGCGGGGCGGACAAGGAGAGCATCGCTGCGGTGGCGCTGATGGAGCCGATCGTGGCCGCGCTGCAGGCGGGCCGCCCGGCGCGTACCGCCATTCCGCCCGGCGAGGCCGAGGCGGTGCGGCGGCTGCAGCTGCTGACCGCCAAGCCGGTGCTGTATGTGTGCAACGTGGAGGAAGCAGCCGCCGCCACCGGCAACGCTCATTCCGCCGCGGTGGCGGCGCGGGCCGCCGCCGAGGGGGCCGGCCATGTCGTGGTCTCGGCGGCGATCGAGGCTGAGGTGAGCCAGTTGCCCGAAGCCGATCGCGCCGAGTTCCTGGAAGGATTAGGGCTGCATGACAGCGGCCTCGACCGGGTGATCGGTGCCGGCTACGCGTTGCTGGGCCTGGTCACCTATTTCACCGGGGGGCCCAAGGAGACGCGGGCCTGGACCATCCTGCGGGGGATGAAGGCCCCGCAGGCCGCAGGCGTGATCCATGGCGATTTCGAGCGGGGGTTCATCGCCTGCGAGACCATCGCCTATGACG
>DAICZL010000034.1 GCA_027311165.1 bacterium | reverse complement strand
ATGCTGTGCAACCCGCCGGACTGAGCCGGGACCGGGCGGACCGGATCGTTCCCTGCGTTGCGGGACAGGTCCGGGAAGGCCGGGGACTTCGCCCCCACGCTCCCTCGGGGACCAAGCTGGGGCCCTGGCCCCAGACCCCCTGTCCTTGCGGGGTACCCCCCATGGCATCATCGGGGCGGAGGCCCTGGCCGTGCCTCAGCCTGCACCGGCAGGTCATCACCCCAAGCTTCCCTTTCCCGGCGCAGGCGCAGTCTTTAGGGTTGTCCGCAGCATGCTGACCGACCTGCCCAACGTGCTGACGCTGTCGCGGATCGCGGCCATCCCGTTGCTGGTCGGGCTGGTGGCGCTGCATGATGCGCGTGCCGACCTCGCCGCCTGCCTGGTGTTCGCCGCCGCCGCCATCACCGATTATTTCGACGGGCACCTGGCGCGCACCCGGCGGCAGACCTCCGATCTCGGACGCATGCTCGATCCGATCGCCGACAAGCTGCTGGTCGGGGCCGCCCTGATGATGCTGGCCGGCGAGGGGCGGCTGTCGCGCTTCGGCCTGTATCCGGCGGTGATCATCATGCTGCGCGAGATCCTGGTGAGCGGCCTGCGCGAATATCTGGCCGGAATCCGGGTCGGCCTGCCGGTGACGCGGCTGGCCAAGTGGAAGACCGGGTTCCAGATGGGCGCGCTCGGCACGCTGCTGGGCGGCGACGGCACGGCGCGGCTGATCGGGCTCGGGTTCCTGCCGGTCTCGGCGATCGGCGAGGCGATGCTGGGGATTGCCGCGGCCCTGACCCTGCTGACCGGCTGGGACTATCTGACCGCCGGTCTGCACCATGCCGCGGCGCCGCCACCGCCGCCGCCGGGGCGTGCGGGGGTACCGCCCGCGACGCCGCAAGGGTCCTGACGCCGGCGCGATGAAGATTCTGGGCATCATCGGCTGGTCGGGCAGCGGCAAGACGACGCTGATCGAGGCGCTGCTGCCGCAGCTGATCGCAGCCGGCCTGTCGGTGTCCACCGTCAAACACGCGCACAAGGGCTTCGATCTCGACCGGCCGGGCAAGGACAGCCATCGCCACCGGCTCGCCGGAGCGCGCGAGGTGCTGGTGGCGAGCGAGACGCGCTGGGCGCTGCTGCACGAACATGCCGGGGCGGAGCCGCCGCTACCCAGCCTGCTGGAACGGCTGGAGCCGGTCGATCTGGTGCTGGTGGAAGGGTTCAAGACCCATCCCTTCCCCAAGCTCGAGGTGTATCGCCCCGATCATGGCCGCCCGCCGATCTGGCCCGACCAGCCGGATGTGGTAGCGGTCGCCTGCGACCTGGCGCCGTCCGTGTCGTGCAACCGCAAATTGCTGCCTCTCGGTTCGCCACCGCTGGTTGCGCGATGGATCATGGAATGGTTCACTTCCCCCCAGGCATCCGGCGCAACGCTTGAGACATTCGCGCCGTGAGGGCAGAGTGCGCCGCAACGGATTGGCCGGCGCAGCTTTCCGGCCAGACAAGGAGCCCCGTTTGATGCGGCGAACCACCGCCTTGCTTGGTCTGACCCTGCTGCTGGCGGGATGTTCGGGTGTCGGCGACTATCTGCACGACACGTTCAGTATGGAGCAGATGCCCAACGCGCCGGTCGGCGACAGCGAGAATCTGCGCCGGATCCGCGGCGACCAGCCGGTGATCGACCCGCTGACGCCCGAGCCCGGCAATATCTGGCCGGGGCCGGTGAAGATGCAGCCCTCGCTGATGAACGCCATGCAGCCCGGCCAGACGCCGGAGAGCACCTATACCCCGCTGCCCGCGACCGGCGCGCCCATGCCGCCGCCCGGCGCGCCCGGCGCGTCCAGCCATGCGCCGCCCGTCGCGCTGCCCGGCGGCAAGCCAGGCGTCGCGCCGGAGGCGAATTTCCCCGCCCTGCCGCCGGCCCGGCTGCCATCCTCGGTGCCGTTCAGCCCGGCGCCTCTGCGCGCGCCGACCGCTCCGCCCACCAGCGGCTCGGATATCGAGACCAAGCCGATCGTGATCGACAACGGCAACGGCACCTCGACGATCATCAAGCCCGACGGCAGCATCTCCACCATCCCCAATACCGCCACCACTCCCGGCGCCCCGGCTTCCACCGCGCCCGGCGGCATGAACCAGCCGGGCACGGCGGTGGGGCCCGTCAAGCCGTGATGGCCGAGGGGCGGACCGGGACGCTGACCGTGCTGTATTTCGCCTGGCTGCGCGAACGCACCGGGCTCGCGGAGGAGCAGGTCTCTCCGCCGGCCTCGGTGACCACGGTCGGCGGGCTGATCGACTGGCTGGCCGCACGCGATGCCGGCCACGCCGCGGCTTTCGCCCATCAGGCGGCGGTGCGCTGTGCCGTCAACCAGGATTTCGCCGATGCCGCGACCCCGGTGCGCCCGGGCGACGAGGTCGCGTTCTTTCCGCCGGTCACCGGCGGCTAGTGTCCCGATTCCGAAATTCGCAGTATTGAAATGTGGTCGGAACCGGGACACCAGCTCTTTGTTTTCAGTGGCCTGCTGATCCCCGAAGGTCGCGGTGAGGAACCGCGAACTTCGAGGGCAGGACACTAGGAAGCCGGCCGATGGCCCGTGTGGCGGTACAGGAGGCGGATTTCGCGTCGGGCGAGGAGATCGCGGCGCTGATCCGCGGGCGGACCGATATCGGCGGCATCGGCTGCTTCATCGGCACGGTGCGGGAGACCGCGGCCGGGCGGAGACTGGTGGCGATGACGCTGGAACACTACCCGGCGATGACCGCCCGCGCCCTCCAGGCGATCGCGGCCGAGGCGGAAACGCGCTGGCATCTGCTGGGCTGCACCGTGATCCACCGCGTCGGCCGGCTGCTGCCAGGGGAGAACATCGTGCTGGTGGCTGCCGCCGCGGCGCACCGCCAGGCGGCGCTGGAAGCGACCGGCTTCCTGATCGACTGGCTGAAAACCCGCGCACCGTTCTGGAAGAAGGAACACTTCCTGCAAGGCGGCGACGCCTGGGTGGCGGCGCGGTCCGAGGACGAGGCGGCGGCATCGCGCTGGCAAACGGGCGGGGCCATCCCATGACCCTCCGGGCCGGAGCGGCACGGCGCACCGCCCGGCGATGGGTGGCTTTTGTGTCGATCGGTCGCTGAGCCCGGCGCCCTGCCTGGATCAGCCCCCCGCCTGGATCTGGCCCCCGCCTGGATC
>DAICZL010000033.1 GCA_027311165.1 bacterium | reverse complement strand
GTGCTGTGCATCCCCACCACGCCGGTGCCGCGGTTGGGCGACAGTTCGTCGATCTCGATGGCCGGGTAGATCGTATCGCCGGCCAGCACCGGATGCATGAACCGGCTCGACTGCTCCAGGAAGCCCAGCAGCGAGTCCTCGACCAGGAACGGGAACAGCCCGGCGCCGGGGGCGGTCGCGGCGAGGGTCTGGAACCCGTGCGCGAGCAGGCCGGGCAGACCGCGCGCCTGGCAGAACGGCAGATCGTAATGGATCGGATGGCGATCGCCGCTGACCGCCTGGAAGGCGAGGAACACCGCCTCCGTCATGGTCCGGCTGGGCAGCACGAAGCGCTCGCCGAGGCGGAAATCCTCGAACCAGCGCTGCGCCGCCACCATCCGGTGCGCGGCGGGGTCGAAACTCATACCGCCCAGGCCGCGCGCAGCGCCGCGATGTCGGCGCAAGTGTAGCCGAGTTCGCCCAGCACCGCGTCGGTATCGGCGCCGAGCGCGGGGACCGGGCCCATCGCCGCCTCCACATCCGCGAACGTCACCGGCGGCAGCAGGGCGCGGATCGGCCCGCCGGGCGTGATCACCTCGCGCCAGCGGTCGCGGGCGGCGAATTGCGGATGCTCCCACACCTCGGCCGGCCCGTTCAGCCTGCCGTTGGCGATGCCGGCGCGATCGAGCAGCGCGGTCACCTCGACCGAGGTCATGGCGGCGAACCGCGCCTCGATCAGCGCCGTCAGCTCGGGCTTGTGCTGGCCGCGGGCGGTGTTGGTGGCGTAGCGCGGATCGGCGATCAGGTCCGGTCGGCCCATGACCGCGGTGCAGAACACCGCCCATTCGCGATCGTTCTGCAAGCCGAAGATCACCTGCCCGTTCCCGGTCCGGTGCGCGCCGTAGGGGGCGAGCAGCGGATGGCTGGTCGCCACCCGCGGGGTCAGGGTGCCGTCATAGGCGTAGCGCAGCACCTGCGCGGTCATCCATTCGCTCACCGCATCGAGCATCGCCACTTTGACATGCGCCCCCATCGGCTGCCCGCCCTTGGCGCGCGCGCGCCGCAGCAGGGCCGCCAGCACCCCCGCCTGGGCGTACATCCCGGTGGCGATATCGGCGATCGAGATGCCGACGCGGGAGGGTTCCTCGGGCGTGCCGGTCACGCTGATCAGCCCCGATTCGGCCTGGATCAGCAGGTCGTAGGCCTTCTTGCGCGCATACGGGCCGCTGTCGCCGTAGCCCGAGATGTCGCACAGCACGAGACCGGGGTTGGCCGCCGCCAGCTTCTCCCACGTCAGGCCGAGCCGGGCGGTCGCGCCGGGGGCGAGATTCTGCACCAGCACGTCGGCGCCGGCGAGCAGCCGGCCGAGCACCTCAAGCCCCTGGGGATGCTTCACGTCCAGGGTCAGGCTGCGCTTGCCGCGGTTGAGCCAGACGAAGAAGCTCGACTGGCCGCGCACGAACGTGTCGTAGCCGCGGCCGAAATCGCCGTCGCCGATGCGCTCGATCTTGATCACCTCGGCGCCGAGATCGGCCAGGTGGCGCGTGCAGATCGGCGCCGCCACGGCATGTTCCAGCGCGACGACGCGCAGCCCTTCCAACGGAAGCACGATCGGACCCCCTCCCCTTGCCGAGGCCCCTTGCCGCGGCCGGGGCAGCACAATCGGTCCGCGCCGGCTTGTCAAAGCCGCGCAGTGCAGGAGGCTGGCCCCCTGCCCCGCGCGGGAGACGTAAGTCCGCCGTCGCGCCGGCGAGGGTGGGCGTTTCTTCGCCCAGGCTGTGTTGCGTCAGCAGCAGCGACACCGCCGCGCCGAACAGCGCCAGCACCCCGGCGAGCACGAAGGCCGAGGTGAAGCTGCCGGTCATCTGCACGATGTAGCCGGTGACGATCGGCGCCAGCAGGCCGAACACGTTGCCGCCCAGCACCATGAAGGCGAAGGCCCGGCCGCTGTCGGCGGGCGAGCGCAGCAGGTCGCTCGCCAGCGCCGCGTTGGTCGCGGTCGCGGTGCTGGAGAAGCTGATCGGCAGGATGGTCAGCAGCACCACCAGCGCCAGCGACTGCACGAACGGGATCAGCATGCCCATCGCGGTCAGCAGCAGGCAGGCGACCACCACCAGCCGCCGCTTGCCGCTGCGCAGGGTCACCGGGTTCAGCGCCGCGTCGCCCACCCAGTTGGTGAGCACGATCAGCAGCGTGCCGGCATAGAACGGCACCGCGGTAAACACGCCGGATTTCATGATCGACAGATGCCGCGCGGTTTCCAGATAGTCGGGCAGCCAACTGAGGTACAGATACAGCGAATAGACCGCGCAGCCCTGCGAGATCGCCAGACCCCACATGGACGGCGAGCGCAGCAGCCCGCGATAACCGACGCCGTCATGCACCGGCGGCGCCTCCCCGGCATGGCGCTCGGTGAGGATACGCTGGCGTTCCGGCTCCGGGATCCAGCGGGTGCGCTCGGGGGTGGAGACGAGCGCGCTCCACACCGCCACCCAGAGCAGCCCGACCGCCCCGGTGGCGACAAAGGACCAGCGCCAGGAAGTCGCCTGGATAATCCAGGCGACCGCGGGGGCGGCGACCGCCGGGCCAAGCAGCGAGCCGGCCTGGATCGCGCCCACCGCGCGCCCGCGTTCCTTGTACGGTGCCCAGTCGCGTACCGCGCGATAGCTGACCGGGAAGGTCGGCGCCTCCCCGACGCCGAGGCCGAGCCGGGTGAGCAGCAGCGTGGTGAACCAGGTCGCCGC
>DAICZL010000026.1 GCA_027311165.1 bacterium | reverse complement strand
TTGCTTGCTGGCCAGGACCCTGCCTTGGTGATGCGCCAGGACGGGTTGCTTGGCGAGCTGAAGAAGGCGCTGTTGAACCGGCTGATGGCGGCCGAGTTTTAGCACCTGAAGTTGACCCGGTTTGGTGGAGCCCCCCCCACTTTCGCAGGAGGCTTCTCCCATGGCCAAAACCCGTCCGCCTTATTCCCCTGAATTCCGCCGCCAGATCGTCGACTTGGTCCGCGCCGGCCGCGATCCGGACGACCTCGCCCGGGAGTTCGAGCCGACCGCGCAGTCGATCCGTCATTGGGTCACCGTCGCTGACCGGCGAGACGGTCGCCGGGAGGAAAAGGACGACATTGTCACGCCCAATGAACGCGACGAACTGATCCGTTTGCGGCGTGAGAACAAACAGCTGCGTCTGGAGCGCGACATCCTCTCTCGAGCGGCGGCCTGGTTCGCCCGCGAGACCGGAGCGGTGCCGTCCGGGTCTTCGAATTCATGAGCGCGAACCAGGCTGACTTTCCAATCGCGGCGATGGCACGCGTCCTCGGCGTGTCGGAATCCGGCTATCATGCTTGGCGGACCCGCCCCCCCTCGGCCCGTGCGAGCGAAGACAAGATGCTCTTGAAGCGGGTCCGAACGGTTCACGCGTCCTCGCGTGAGACGTATGGGTCACCGCGCGTTCACGCGGAATTACGGGCGGATGGGGAACGGCATGGGCGCAAACGCATCGCCCGCCTGATGCGTGGGGCCGGCCTGACCGGTGCCAGCCGCCGGCGGAAGGGCGTGACGACCACGCGCCGGGACAAGGAGGCGCGGCCCGCACCGGACCTCGTCGACCGCGATTTCACGGCGGCCGGGCCGAACCGGCTGTGGGTCGCCGACATCACTTTCGTGCCGACCACGAACGGGTTCATGTATCTGGCTGTCGTGCTGGACGCCTGGAGCCGGAAGATCGTCGGCTGGTCGATGGCCAACCATCTGCGCACCGAACTGGTTCTGGACGCGCTGGAGATGGCCATCGGGCAACGCCGGCCGGCCAATGTCATTCATCACAGCGACCAGGGAAGCCAGTACACGTCGCTGGCGTTCGGTGGACGTTGCCTGGAAGCCGGCGTGCGGCCCTCCATGGGCTCGGTTGGCGACGCTTACGATAACGCCATGTGCGAAAGCTTCTTCGCGACCCTGGAGGGCGAACTTCTGGAGCGTCGCCGGTTCGCGTCTCAGGCCGAGGCGAAGATGGCCTGCTTCAGCTTCATCGAAGGCTGGTACAATCCTGTCCGGCTGCATTCCGCGTTGGGTTACCGGTCACCGATGACTTATGAGGCAACGATGGAGGCCGCCATCGCGGAAGCGTAATCATCTTGAGGATCAATCACTCCACGAAAGTGGGGCAGCTTCACGGTGCAGGGCGCCTCTTTTTCAAGCGAAGCGCGGAAGGCGACGGCTCAATGCCGGAGGCTTCCAGAACGTCAAAGCAGTAGGTAATCTTATCCCCAGCCCGAAGTTATCCACATCGTAAAATTCAAATTCTCTTAAGTTCTAGATTCAGAGGCCAAATCGCCTTCTAAAATCATAATGTTACGCCGCAAAGACCTACCAAACGGGCGGCTTTTTCCTACCAAACGGGCGGATGCGTGATGGGCAGCATCCTAGGGTCGCTATTGGTCGAATCGGGACAGCCGTTTC
>DAICZL010000022.1 GCA_027311165.1 bacterium | reverse complement strand
GCGCTCAGCCGCCGGGGCGTGCTGGCCGCGGTGCTCAACCGCAAGGACAGTTTGGGACCCGCGCCGGGCCGGCGCAGCCGGGGCGAGCTGCCGCTGCTGGCGCTGGCACAGGACTCCGCCCGGGCGGCGGTCTCGGCCCTGCTCGCGCTGGACGGGGCAGAGTGGCGGCCGTTCAACCTGGTGCTGGCCGATGCCGCCGGGGCCTGGTTCCTGCGCGGCCTGGGGGCGGGGGCGCTGGAAGCCTGGCCGTTCACGCCGGGCGTGCACATGATCACCGCCCACGACCCCGACGATCCGGACAGCCCGCGCATCGCCCGCCACCTGCCGCGCTTCCGCGCCGCGATGGCGGAAGCGCTGCCTGGTCCCGTGCCGGACTGGGGCGGGTGGCCGGCGCTGCTCGCCGATGCCTCCGGCCCGCCGGAGACGGCGATCAACATCCCCCCGCGCTTCGGCTTCGCCACGGTCTCGGCGGCGCTGATGGCGCTGCGGCGTGACGGGACGGCGGTCTGGCGATTCGCCGCGGGCCCGCCGGATCGGGCGGAATTCCGGGCGGTGGCGTAAGGGCGACGCTGTGCCCGATGGCCGCCCGGTCCCGGCCTGGCTGCCCCGCCACCTGCCCGCTTCCCGGCCAGTTGGGCTGCCGCCCGAGAGGATATGTCATGGCCCGCCGCCGCCAGCTTTACGAGGGTAAAGCCAAGATCCTGTTCGAGGGCCCGGAACCGGGCACGCTCGTGCAGTATTTCAAGGACGACGCCACCGCCGGCAATGGCCAGAAGAAAGGCGTGATCACCGGCAAGGGGGTGCTGAACAACCGCATCAGCGAGCATCTGATGCTGCGCCTGGCCGAAATCGGCGTGCCGACCCATTTCGTGCGCCGGCTGAACATGCGCGAGCAACTGATCCGCGAGGTGGAGATCATCCCGCTCGAGATCGTGGTGCGCAACGTCGCCGCCGGCAGCCTGTCCACCCGCCTCGGCATCCCCGAAGGCACCCGCCTGCCGCGCAGCATCATCGAGTATTACTACAAGAACGACCAGCTCGGCGATCCGATGGTGGCTGAGGAACACATCACCGCCTTCGGCTGGGCGGCCCCTCAGGACATGGACGACATCGTCGCGCTGACCCTGCGGGTGAACGATTTCCTCACCGGCCTGTTCCTGGGCGTGGGCATCACCCTGGTGGACTTCAAGCTGGAATTCGGCCGTCTGTGGGAGAACGAGGAGATGCGGATCGTGCTCGCCGACGAGATCAGCCCCGACAATTGCCGGCTGTGGGACAGCAAGACCAACGAAAAGATGGACAAGGACCGGTTCCGTCGCGATCTGGGCAAGGTGGAAGAAGCCTATCAGGAAGTGGCCAAGCGGCTGGGCATCCTGCCGGAGGCGGGCATGCGCTACATGAAGGGGCCGGAGATGATGCAGTGACAGGCGATCGAGGCCCGGCCCGGGCCGCCACGGCCGGCCCGGATCTGGCGTCCCCTGGGGCGTCCCCTGGCGCGTCCCCTGGCGCGTCCGTTGGGGCGTCCCTTGGCCGCCGGTGCGCTCCGAGCCCCCGGCCCGTCCTGGCCGGCGGCGCCCGGCCATGAAGGCGGTGGTGACGGTCATGCTGAAACCGGGCGTGCTCGACCCGCAGGGCCGCGCGATCGGCCAGGCGCTGCACGGCCTGGGCTTCGCCGGCGGGGGCGAGGTGCGGGCCGGCAAGGTGATCGA
>DAICZL010000020.1 GCA_027311165.1 bacterium | reverse complement strand
ATCTGGGGCCTGGGGCTGGGGCCCGGTGGGTTTCCCCGATGGGAGTTGGGCGGCAGTGCCCTCCGGCCTTGCCTTTTCCCCGCGAACGCCAATCCCTCTCAGGATGGACAGACGCGCATGAACAGGGCGACGCCATGACCGGGCCCCGGCGGCTGGACCGGCTGCGGCGCCTGGCCGTGGCGGTGCTGGTCTTCGAACAGGCCTGGCCCGCCCTCTGGCCGGCACTGGGCGTGGCGGGGGTTTTTGTCTGCGCCGCCCTGCTCGGCCTGCCCGCCCTGCTCGCGCCGCCGCTGCGCGTGGTGCTGGCGCTGGCGGCGCTGCTGGCGATGGCCTGGATGCTGCGGCGCGGCCTGCGCCAGATCCGGCTGCCCGACCGCTCGATGGCCGATCGGCGGCTGGAGCGTGCCTCGGGCCTGCGCCATCGCCCGCTGTCGGCGCTGGCCGACCGCCCCGCCGGCGCGGATCCGGCGGCCACGCTGCTCTGGCAGGCGCATGTGGCGCGCGCCGCCGGCATGCTCGGCCGGCTGCGCGTCGGCCTGCCCCATCCCGGCCTGGCGGCGCGCGACCGCTACGCCCTGCGCTGCGCGCTGGTGGTGGCGCTGGTCGCCGCCGTGGTGATCGCCGGCGGCGATGCATGGGGCCGACTGGCCGGGGCAGTGTTTCCAACCCTGCCACACGCGGCGCCGGTGCCGGCGGCGGAACTGCATGCCTGGGCAACCCCGCCCGCCTATACAGGGCTGCCACCTCTGTTCCTGCCGCCGCAAGGCGGTCCAGTCACCCTTCCCGCCGGGTCGCATCTCACCGTCGGGCTGACCGGCGGGGCCCAAGGCGTCGGCGTCGCGCAGCTGGAAATCGCCGGGCGGGCGCAGGATTTCGACCGGCTGGACGAAACCAGCTTCCAGGCCGACCTCGATCTTAACACCGGCGGGCGGTTCGCGGTGCGGCGGGGCGGGGACGAACTCGCCGCCTGGCAGGTGACGATCCTGATCGATCAGCCCCCCACCGCCTCCTTCCCCGAACCACCCGGCCCGGCCGGGCAGCAGCAAGGCCGCGCGCCCCGGCTGCGCCTGCCCTGGCAGTGCGCGGACGATTACGGCGTGGTCACGCTGCAGGCCGAATTGCGGCTGCGCGAGCGCCCGTCCGCTCCGCCCCTGCTGGTGCCGATCCCGCTCCCCTCCGGCAGCCCGAAATCGGCGCATGGGACGATGCTGCTCGATCTGTCGGCCAGCCCCTGGGCGGGGCTCGCGGTGATCGGGCGGCTGGTCGCGCGCGACGCGCCCGGCCAGCGCGGGGAGAGCGAGGCGGTGGAATTCACCTTGCCCGAGCGCATCTTCCAGCATCCGGTGGCGCAGCGCCTGATGGAACTGCGCAAGGCCCTGGCCCTGCACCCGGAAGCGCGTGAGCCGGTCGCAGCCGGCCTCGCCGGTCTGGCGGAGCAGCCGCAGGCCTTCGAGGGCGATACCGTTGTGCTGCTGGTGCTGCGCGCCACCGCCGCCCTGCTGATGGTGGAGCCCGCCGAAACCGCGGTGGACGAAGCCGCCGGCCGGATGTGGCAGCTCGCGCTGCGGCTCGACGAGGGCACCGCCGAACGCACCGAACGCGCCCTGACGCAGGCGCGCGAGGCGGCGCGGGAGGCGCTGGAGGCGGCCGAGCGCAAGCCCGATCCGGAAACCAAAGCCGAGCTCGACCGCAAGCTGCAGGAGCTGGAGCAGGCGATCCGCAACCACCTGGAGGCGCTGCGCGAGGAAGCCCGCCGCGAACAGGAGGCGCAGCCGCAGGACAGGAACGCGCCGAAACAGGACAGCCAGGCGCTGCAGCGCAAGGCCGAGGCGGCGCGCGAGGCGGCCAGAAAAGGCAAGATGGACGAGGCGAAGCAGCAACTGGCCGAGCTCGACAAGATGCTGCAACAGCTGCGCAACGCCCGTGCCGAACACGACCAGCAGGCGCAGAAGAACGGCGAGCAGCGCAAGAAGGGCCGCCAGCAGATGAGCGCGGTGCAGGATCTGGTGAAGCGCCAGGGCGGGGTGCTCGATCATGTCCAGAGCCGCGACGCGGCGCAGCAGGGCACCAATGCCGACCCGCGCGCGCCCGGCCAGCCCGAGCCCGGCGAGGGGCCGCAGGCCGATGCCGAGCGGGAGACCGACCGGCGTGTGCAGCAGGCGCTGCGCCGGGCACTCGGCGAGCTGATGCAGCAGGTGGGCGATCTGACGGGTGAGATCCCCAAGGGCCTGGGCGAGGCCGATCAGGCGATGCGCCAGGGCGCCGAGGCGCTGGCCCATGGCGAGGACGCCGCAGCCGGTGCCGCCGCCGAACAGGCCATCGAGGCGCTGCAGCAGGGCGCCCGCGAACTCAGCCAGCAGCTCGCCAAGCAATCCGCCAACCAGCAATCGGGCGAAAGCTCGGGCCAGGACGAGGGCGATCAGGACAGCAACACCGCCGAGGGCCAGCTGGGCAGCCGGCTGCAGGACGGCACCGGCACGCCGCGCGGGGGACAGCAGCGCTCCCGCGATCACGGCCGCGATGCCAGGCGTGACCCGCTGGGGCGGCATCTGCGGGAGGGGACTTCGGGCTCGGATGAGGGCTCGGATGTCGCGGTGCCCGATCAGATGGAGCTGCAGCGCACCCAGGCGATCCAGGACGAGCTGCGCCGGCGCGGGGCCGAGCGCAGCCGGCCGCAGCCGGAGCTCGACTATATCGACCGGCTGCTGAAGCAGTTCTGAACCCGCCCCCCGGCCGCACCGCGCCCGCGGGGCCGGGCTTGCACTTCACCGGGCGCTCGGGGACAGTCCCCGGACCCGGAGGCCCACATCCCTCCCCCGGGCGCCCGTAGCTCAACTGGTCAGAGCGGGCCGCTCATAACGGCTTGGTTGCAGGTTCGAGTCCTGCCGGGCGCAGGCAACCTCTCGGGAACCTTTATCGGGCAGGCTGCGAGGGTGTCGGGCTGCGCGCCCGGCGCCGAGCCTGGTGCACGGCCGGTTCAGGACCTGCGGTTCTGGCGCTGCCGCGGCACCGGCGGGATCACCGAGCGCAGCCTGGACCCGTGAGTGCCAGAACGGTCCCGACCGGCCACTTCATCGCGAAGGCGTCCGACATGCCCGATACTGCCCTCCCCGCTTCGATCA
>DAICZL010000018.1 GCA_027311165.1 bacterium | reverse complement strand
CCGCTCCCTGGCGGGTTCCAATGGGCCATGGGGGCAGAGCCCTCGCCTTCCTCATCCGGGCGTCGCCATCAGCCATCGCCGTGCCGGCCGCTCGACCCAGCGCCAGGCGGCGAAGCCCAGCGCCAGCGTCATCGCCGTGGTCAGCAGCACATACAGCACCGGCCGGTCCGCCGGCGCAGTCGCCAGCCGGCGCCAGAGAAACGCCTGGATCATCTCGACCGGGGCGAAGCTCATGTAGAAGGCATAGGACATCACGCCGAGGCCCCGCAGCACCCGCCAGCGCGCCAGGGTCACGCCGCTTCCCTGGCCGGCGGCCAGGCTCAGCCCGGCCAGCACCAGCCACAGCCCGGCCACCACCACCCCGTCCGGCAGGGCGAGCCCGGCGATCGCCACCAGCAGGCCCATTGCCGCCAGGCTTCCTCTCCGGCCGGCAATGGCGGACACGGCGCGGGGGAACCGAACCGGGCGCGCGGCCCAGGCGCGTCCGGACCGGGCCAGCAGCGCCGTGATCGCCATGCCGGCCAGAAATTCCGGAAAGAACCGGGCCAGCGCGCCGCCATAGGTCAGATTGAGCCGCCCCGGCCCGGCACCGACCACCAGCAGCGCAGCCAGCGCCGCCGGCGGCAGCAGCGCCAGCAGCGCCGGAGGCAGCCGGCGGATCAGCAGCCACAGCAGGGGAAAGGCCAGATACCCCGCCCATTCGGTGCTGATCGACCAGGACGGATAGTTCCACGCCAGCCGGTCGCTGAAGCCCCAGGCCTGCACCAGCAGCAGGCTGCGCAGCAATTCCGCCAGGGCGAAGCGCTCGGGCTCCCGCGGGGTCACGCCGGCCAGCAGGCCGAGCCCCAGCAGGGCGGCCAGCAGCAGGATCATCGCCAGATGAACCGGATACAGCCGCGCCAGCCGCCGCCGCCAGAAATCGGCCAGCCCCGCGCGATGCAGGCCAAGTTCTGGATGCGCGAGCGCCAGCACCAGGCCGGAGAGGATGAAGAACCCGTCCACCCCCAGATAGCCCCGGTCGAGCAGCGCCCCCAGCCCGAGCGGCCAGTCCGGCCGACCGAGCTGCAGATTGACGTGGTAGGCGAACACCCAGGCCGCGAAGAGCGCCCGACAGCAAGTCAGGTCGTCGATCCGCTCGGGAAGGCATGTTCTATTGTGCGTCGCACAATGCTCGGCGTGGATTAACTGGCCGGCAACCGCCATTATTTCAAC
This sequence comes from bacterium, assembly GCA_027311165.1. GTDB lineage: Bacteria > Pseudomonadota > Alphaproteobacteria > Acetobacterales > Acetobacteraceae > DAICZL01. The sequence goes on along the minus strand of DAICZL010000018.1, from coordinate 24,908 downwards.
AAATTGGCGTGACTCGGCTGCCACGATCGGGTAACAGAAAAAAGGCCCGCGCGCCAAAGGCGCAGCGGGCCAAGTTTAGGGAGGAAACGCCAGTCACACGGCAGGTCGAGGAGACACTCCTCTTCCTGACCGTGATGATGGGCTAGCGCCCTCCGCTCCGTCCATGAAAATTCTTCGCATTGCAGCAGGTTTTTCGGCGTTCCAGCCGAAAATTGGGCTGTTCCGAAGCAGCTTGCCCAAGCGGTCGGCATTTTTCTGCTCAATCGTGCGGCATGGCCAGAAAGCCATGCCGAAAGCTCAGCCAGTCGCTGTTGATCACCAGCAGGCAGGCCCCGAAGATCACGGCCGCGACCAGCGTTGTTGCCAGTATTTTCATGCCCATTCGCGGCCGGCGGGGCGCCCCGCGCCAGCCGGTCGCGCTGTCCGGCCCGGGATCGGGTTGGGCGCCGAAGGGCAGCACCGCGAACAGGCTGACCCACCAGATCAAGATGTACAGGACCACGCCGGTGAACCAGGTCATGCCGCTCCCTCAGCCCCCGTCTGCCAGCCCAGTCTGCCAGCCCAGTCTGCCAGCCCCGTCTGCCAGCCCCGTCTGCCACCGATGCCCTGATCAGACCCGCAGCAGATGCACATCCACCAGTGGCCGCTTCTGCAGCCGCCGTCCCAGCGCCCGGCGCAGCGAAGACCGCGCCGCATCGGCCAGCGCCACATCGTCCCGGCGGAGCGGGGCCGGCAGATCGGCGACCGCGGCGGCGAACTCATCCGCCAGCCGTCCGGTCTCGGGGTCGTCGGGGTCGAACAGTCCCGGCGCGCTGACCCGCGCCTGGCCGACCACCCGGCCGGCGCCGTCCACCGCCAGGCTGCCCAGCACGACACCGTTGAACAGCATCCGCCGCCGTGCCGCCAGCACCCCGCCCGAGAACGGCACCAGGCGGTTGCCATCCACCACCAGCCGGCCCACCGGGGCGCTGTCCACCACCTCGGCCCGGCCGGGAGCGAGGCCCAGGATATCGCCATCCTCGAGCAGGATGGGGATCGCGCCGGCCTCCTTCGCCAAGGCGGCATGGGCGGAGAGATGCCGCCACTCCCCATGCACCGGCACCGCATAGCGCGGCTTGACCAGCCGGTACAGCCGGCGCAGCTCGTCGCGCGCCGGATGGCCGGACACATGCACCATGTGGTCGTCATCGGTCATCAGACGCACGCCGCGGCGGGCGAGGTTCTCCTGCACGGCATGGATCGCCTGCTCGTTGCCGGGAATCGGCCGGCTGCTGAACACGACGGTATCGCCCTCGCCCAGCGCGACGCGCGGATGGCTGTCGGCGGCGATGCGGGCGAGCGCGCTGCGCGGCTCGCCCTGGCTGCCGGTCACCAGGATCAGCAGATTGTCGTCGGGAATGTCATCGACCTCGTCCTCGGTCGCGAAGGGCGGGAAATCCTTCAGATAGCCGCATTCCCGCGCCGCCGCCTCCAGGTTGCGCAGCGACCGCCCCACCACCGCGACCGAGCGCCCGGCCGCCTGCGCGGCCAGCGCCACCGATTCCACCCGCGCGACATTGCTGGCGAAGCAGGTCACCGCCACCCGCCCGGTCAGACCGCGGATCAGCTCCGCCAGGCTGCGCCGGACCTCGGCCTCGGAGCCGGAATGACCTTCCACCATCGCGTTGGTGGAATCACAGACCAGTGCCAGCACCCCTTCCTCGCCGAGCGCCGCGAACGCGGCCTCGTCGGTCGGCGGGCCGACCAGCGGCTCGGGGTCGAGCTTCCAGTCCCCGGTATGCACCACGATCCCGTGCGGGGTGCGGATCACCAGCGCCTGCGCCTCGGCGATGGAATGCGCCACCCGCAGGAAGCGCAGGTCGAACGGGCCGATCACCATCGCCCCGCCCGGCGGCACCACGTGCAGCTTCACCTGGCCCTGCAACTGCGCCTCGGCCAGCTTGCGGCGCAGCACCGCCGCGGCGAAGGGCGTGGCATAGACCGGGCAGCGCAATTGCGGCCACAGCCAGGCCACGGCACCGATATGGTCCTCATGCGCATGGGTGATGACCAGACCGCGCAGCCGGTCGCGCCGTTCGGCGATGAACGAGGGGTCGGGCATCATGACATCGACCTCCGGCAGGTCGTTGCCGCCGAAGCCGATTCCGCAATCCACCGCCAGCCACTCCCCGCCGCAGCGGTAGAGATTGAGGTTCATGCCGATCTCGCCCGTCCCGCCCAGGGGCAGGAAGGCCAGATCACCGTTCAGGACGTCCATCAGTCTCCTTTGCCGGGTGGGGGCCCGATGCCGGGCAGGGTGAGGGGCGCGACGGCCCGGTCAGTCGGCTTCGGCCAATCGCGGCCTGTCATGGTGCAATGTGGGCGTTCGGTTGCGCTCCGCCAACAGGCGCAGCCCATCCAGTGTCAGATCGGGGTCGATCTGCCCGATCACCTGGGTCCCCTCCGCGAACAGCGGCGCGAGGCCGCCGGTGGCGACCACCTTCACCGGGTCCGGCAATTCAGCGCGGATGCGCGCGATCAGCCCCTCGATCAGGCCGACATACCCCCAGTAGATGCCCGACTGCATCGCCGGCACGGTGGACCGGCCGATCACCATCTGCGGCCGGCCGATACCGATCCGCGGCAGCCGTGCCGCCGCCTGATGCAGAGCCTCGAGCGAAAGATTGACCCCGGGAGCGATCACCCCTCCCAGATAGGCCCCTTCCCGGTCTACCACATCGAAGGTCGTGGCGGTGCCGAAATCCACCACCACCAGCGGACCCTGATACCGCTGATGCGCCGCCAGCGCGTTGAGCAGCCGGTCCGCCCCCACCTCCGCCGGCTGGTCCACCCGGATCTCGAACCCCCAATCGAGGCTGGAGCGGGCGATCAGCGGCTCCACCGCGAACCAGTCCCGACAGAGGCGCCGGAGGTGATACAGCGCCGCCGGCACCACGGTGCCGATCACCGCGCGCTTGACCGTCTTGGCCGACAGCCGCGAATGAGCGAGCAGCGCCAACAGCCAGACCGCATATTCGTCGGACGTGCGCTGCGGCTCGGTGGCGATCCGCCAGATACCGCGCCAGCCGGCGCCATCGTGCACCGCGAAAACCACATTGGTATTGCCCGCGTCCACCACCAGCAGCATGGCGCTACACCGCCTCCGCCAGCAGCACCTCGCCGGCGGCGAAACGGCGAAGCCCGGCATCGGTGGCCATCAGCAAGGCTCCGTCGGAGGCCAGCCCGCAGAACCGGCCTTCCGCGACACTCCCGCCCTGGGCCAGACGGATCGGCGTGCCGGGCGGATGCGCGAGGCCGAGCCAGGCATCCCGCACCGGGGCAAACCCGTCCGCGGCGTTTATCCCGAGCCAGTGATCGAGCCGCGCCAGCAGCGCCGGCGCCAAGGCCTCGGGCGCCAGGGTGAAGCCGGCCTCGGCCAGGCAGGAAGGGGCGCGGCCGGGGATTTCCGGCGCCCGGGCGAGATTGGCGCCGAACCCGATCACCACCCAGTCGATCCGGCCATCCGGCCCCGACGCGGCATCCAGCAGGATGCCGGCGAGCTTGCGCCCCGACAGCAGCAGGTCGTTCGGCCATTTCAGCGTGAGCGTCAGGCCGGGGCACATCGCCGACAGCGCCTCGGCCAGCGCCAGCGCGGCCAGCAATGCCAGACCGCCGGCCTCGGCCGCCCCGAGATCGGGCCGCAGCAGCACCGACAGGTTCAGATTGCCCTCGGGCGCGCACCAGCCGCGCCCCCGGCTGCCGCGGCCCGCGGTCTGGCGCAGCGCCAGCACCGCGAGCCCGGCGGGCTCACCGGCCCCGGCGAGCCGGATGCAGAGATCGGACGTGGACTCCAGGGTCTGGTAGCAGACGAGCCGCCAGGACCCCGCGCCGCTCATCCGAACAATACCCGCGCGGCGGCCTGGGCGGCGCCGATGAAGGGGCCGGGAAAGACGAAGAACAGCGTGGTGAACAGCGCGGTGCCGGTGGCCAGCACCGACAGCGAGGCCGGCGGCGCGTCCAGTTCCTCGACGCCGGGATCGAAATACATCACCTTCACGACCCGCAGATAGTAATAGGCGCCGACCACGCTGGTGAGCACGCCGATCACCGCCAGCGTCCACAATCCGGACTGCACCGCGGGCAGAAACACGTACAACTTGCCGAAGAAGCCGGACATCGGCGGGATGCCGGCCATGCTGAACATGAACACCGCCATGGCGAGCGCGAGGCCCGGATCGCTGCGCCCCAGCCCCCCCAGATCGGCGATCTTCTCCACCGCCAGGCCGCGCCGGCGCATCGCGATGATGCAGGCGAAGGTGCCGGCGTTCATGAACACGTAGATGACCAGATAGACCAGCACGCCACGAATGCCCTCCGGCGTGCCGCAGGCGAGCCCGATCAGCGCGTAGCCCATATGGCCGATCGAGGAATAGGCCATCAGCCGCTTGATGTTGGTCTGTCCGATCGCGGCCAGCGCCCCCAGCACCATCGAGGCTATCGAGACCAGTTCGATCAGCAGCTGCCAGGACCCGAGCAGATGCCCGAACGGCGTGACCATCACCCGCAGCAGCAGCGCCATCGCCGCCACTTTCGGCGCGGTGGCCAGGAAGGCGGTGACCGGGCTCGGCGCGCCTTCATAGACGTCGGGCGTCCACATATGGAACGGCACCGCCGAGATCTTGAAGGCGAGGCCCGCCACGATGAACACGATGCCGGCGATCAGCCCCGGCGAGGCGTGCACCGGATCGGCCAGCGCCTGCGCCATGCCGGCGAAGCCCACCCCGCCGGTGAAGCCGTAGACCAGCGAGATGCCGTACAGCAGCAGGCCGGAGGCGAGCGCGCCGAGCACGAAATATTTCAGCCCGGCTTCCGAAGAGCGCAGCGTATCCCGGGCAAAGGCCGCCAGCACATAGATGGCGAGCGACTGCAATTCCAGGCCGAGATACAGCGTCATCAGGTTGCTGGCCGAGGCCATCACCAGCATGCCCAGCGTCGCGAACAGCATCAGCACCGGGTATTCTAACCGCGCAAGCCCCTCGCGGCGATTGTAATCGAGCGACAGCACCAGCGCGAGAGCGGCGGCGGCCAGCACCAGCAGCTTGACGAAGCTGCTGAACGGATCGACGACGAATTGCCCGCCATAGGCCGCGCCATCGCTCCCGCCGAGCACCAGCACCGCGGTCAGCAGCAGGGCGCCCACCGCCAGCATGCTGCACAGAAACGTCGGCTCGCGCCGCACGAACACGCCCAGCATCAGGATCGCCAGACCCGACAGGGCGAGGAAAATCTCCGGGATCGCCGCGGTCCAGTTCATCGCGCGAGCACTCCGGCCAGTTGCACCGGCGGGAAGAACGCCGCGTGCTGATCCACCATGGCCCCCACGCTGGCATCGAAGAACGTGGTGAAGCTCGACGGATAGATGCCCATCCACAAAGTCAGGATCACCAGCGGCGCGAACAGCGCCACCTCGCGGGGGGAGAGATCGAGGATGGATTTCAGATCCTCGCGCGTCAGCCGCCCGAACACCACCCGGCGATACATGTAGAGCATGTACGCCGCCCCCAGGATCATGCCGCTGCCGCCCAGCAGGGCCAGCCAGAAATTCACCCGGAGCGAGCCGACCAGCACCAGGAATTCACCGACGAACCCGGCCGTTCCGGGCAGGCCGATCGAGGCCATGGTGAATACCAGGAAGGTGACCGCGTAGGCCGGCATGCGGTGCACCAGCCCGCCATAGCGGGCGATCTCCCGCGTGTGCATCCGGTCGTACACCACGCCCACGCACAGGAACAGCGCCGCCGACACCACGCCATGGGAGAGCATCTGAAACAGCGCGCCGGCGATTCCCTGGACGTTGAAGGTGAAGATGCCGATCGTCACCACGCCCATATGCGCGACCGAGGAATAGGCGATCAGCTTCTTCATGTCGGTCTGGGCCAGCGCCACCGCCGAGGTGTAGATCACCGCGATCACCGACAGCGCGTAGATCAGCGGCGCGAACTCGGCCGAGGCCAGCGGCAGCATCGGCACGGAGAAGCGCAGGAACCCGTACGCCCCCATCTTCAGCAGCACCCCCGCCAGGATCACCGAGCCCGCGGTGGGCGCCTCGACATGGGCATCGGGCAGCCAGGTATGGACCGGCCACATCGGCACCTTCACCGCGAAGCTGGCGAGGAAGGCGAAGAACAGCCAGGACTGCATGGCCGGCGGAATGGCGGTGTGCAGCAGCACCGCCAGATCGGTTGTGCCCGCCTGGTGCCAGATCGCCAGCAGCGCCAGCAGCATCAGCACCGAGCCCAGCAGCGTGTAGAGGAAGAACTTGATCGCGGCATAGACCCGCCGCGGACCGCCCCACACCCCGATGATCAGGAACATCGGGATCAGCACACCCTCGAAGAACATGTAGAACACGATGAAATCGGCGGCGCAGAACATGCCCACCATCATCGTCTCGAGGATCAGGAAGGCGAGCATGAACTCCCGCACCCGGGTCCGGATCACGTCCCAGGCAGACAGGATGCAGATCGGCGTCAGCGCGGTCGCCAGCAGCACGAACAGCACCGAGATGCCGTCCACCCCCATGCGGTAGCCCACGCCGTATTCCGGCAGCCAGGGCAGGCTCTCGACGAACTGGAACCCCGGCTCGGTGCGGTCGAAGCGCACCCACAGGATCAGCGACAGGGCGAACACGATCAGGCTGGTCCACAGCGCGGTCCAGCGGGCGTTGGCGGCGACCGTCGCCTCGTCGCCGCGCACCGAGAGGATCACCAGCCCGCCGACCAGCGGCAGCCAGGTGAGCAGCGAGAGGATGGGAAAGCCCACGGCGTTCATGATCTTACCGGAACAGCAGGAATACGCTGACCAGCACGACGAGGCCGATCAGCATCGAGAAGGCGTAGACCGCGATCGACCCCGTCTGCAGCTTGACGATCCGGCGGGAGCCATCCGCCGCCAGCGCCGCCGCGCCGTTCGGCATGCCGTCGATCAGCGTCGCGTCGCCGACCTGCCAGAGCAGCCGCGCCAGGGCGAAATACGGCCGCACGATCAGCCAGTCGTAGAATTCGTCGAAATACCATTTGTTCAGCAGCAACCGGTAGACGCCACCGAACCTTGCCGCGAGCCGCACCGGGATTTCCGGATCGACCATGTAGAACAGATAGGCGGTGCCGATCCCGGCGAGCCCCACCACCAGCGGCGCGAACCCCACCCAGACGGGCAGTTCCTCCATCGCCGCGAGCACGTGATTGTCCGGCGCGTTGGCGATGCTGCCGGCCCAGAACGCGGCCCAGTCCGGGCCGATGAACAATCCCTTCAGCGCGAAGCCCGCCACCAGCGCGCCGATGGCCAGCACCACCAGCGGCAGGATCATCACCGGCGGGCTTTCATGCACGTGCTCCATCACGTGATGATCGGCCCGCGGGGCGCCGTGGAAGGTCATGATCAGCAGCCGCCAGGAATAGAAGGCGGTCAGGAACGCCGCCAGCATGCCGCACACCCAGCCATACAGGCCCACCGCCGAGCCCGAGGCGTAGGCAGCCTCCAGTATCGCGTCCTTCGAGAAATACCCGGCGAAGGGGAAGATGCCGGCCAGCGCCAGGCTGCCCACCCACATCAGCGCGTAGGTGGCGGGGATCTTCCTCCAGATGCCGCCCATCCGGCGCATGTCCTGCTCGTCGGACATCGCATGGATCACCGACCCCGCGCCCAGGAACAGCAGCGCCTTGAAGAAGGCGTGGGTGATCAGGTGGAAGATCGAGACCTGATAGGCGCCGACGCCGGCGGCGACGAACATGTAGCCCAGCTGCGAGCAGGTGGAATAGGCGATCACCCGCTTGATGTCGTTCTGCGCGCACCCGATGGTGGCCGCGAACAGCGCGGTGCTGCCGCCGATCACCGTGATGAAGGCCAGCGCCCCGGGCGCGTAGTCCAGCAGCGGCGACATCCGCGCCATCAGGAACACCCCCGCCGTCACCATCGTCGCGGCATGGATCAGCGCCGAGACCGGGGTGGGTCCCTCCATCGCATCGGGCAGCCAGACATGCAGGCCGAGCTGCGCCGATTTGCCCATGGCGCCCAGGAACAGCAGCACCCCGATCACCTCATAGGCGCGGAAATCCGCCCCCAGCACATGGTAGATCGCGTTCTGATGCTGGCCGATCGCGGCGAAGATCGCCGAGAACTCGATCGAGCCGAACAGGAAGAACACCAGCGCGATGCCGACCGCGAAGAACAGGTCGCCGATACGGTTGACCACGAACGCCTTGATGGCGGCGGCGCAGGCGCTGGGCTTGTCGAACCAGTAGCCGATCAGCAGATAGCTCGCCAGGCCCACGCCTTCCCAGCCGAAGAACAGCTGCAGCAGGTTGTCGGCCGTCACCAGCATCAGCATCGCGAAAGTGAACAGTGACAGGTAGCTGAAGAACCGGCTGACCGGGTTCTTCTCGTGGCCCATGTAGCCCACGCTGTAGATGTGGATCAGGGTCGCGACGAAGGTGACCATCGCCACCATCACCGCAGACAGCGTGTCGTAGCGCAGCGCCCAGGGCGCCTGGAACTGGCCGACATCGAGCCAGGTGCCGAGCGCCACCGTGCCGGGCGAACCGCCCTGGAACACCAGCTGCACGAAGGCCGTGCTGCCACAGATCGCGGCCAGGATCATGCACAGTATGGTGACCGCCTGGGCGGCGCGGTCGCCGATCAGCCGGCCGGACAAGCCGGCGACCAGGGAACCGAACAGGGGGGCGAAGACGGCGACCGCATAGATCATGGAAGGCACGCCGAAGACAGGCCAGGACGCTGCCGCGGCGCCGCCGAGGGCCACCCCAGGCCATTCATCCACACCGGAATACCCCCCGACAGACGCAGGTCCCTGGCGGATCCCCGGGGACAATGGCGGCCGCGCCCTGGCCGTGCTTCCTCCATCTTCCTCAACCCTTCATCAGCGTCACGTCCTCGACCTCGATCGAGCCGCGGTTGCGGAAATAGATCACCACGATGGCGAGCCCGATCGCCGCCTCGGCCGCGGCCACGGTCAGCACGAACATGGCGAAGACCTGGCCCACGAGATCGCCCAGCGCCGCCGAGAAGGCGACGAAGTTCAGGTTCACCGCCAGCAGGATCAACTCGATCGACATCAGGATGACGATCACGTTCTTGCGGTTGAGGAAGATGCCGAAGATGCCCATCACCAGCAGGATGGCCCCCACGGTCAGATAATGGCCGAGCCCCACCGCCATCACCGGATCTCCGCCGCATGATGCGGCCCGCCATGCCCGGCCCCGCCGCCCACCGGTTCCGGCGGCGTCAGCGGCGCCTCGGGCTGCGGGCGCAGGATGTCGCCTGGCGCGACCCCGGCCCCGATCGCCACCGTCACCATGCGCAGGCTGGTGGCAGCGCTGCGGGCGGTCTGCCGGCCGATATCCTGATGGCGCGAGGTCTTGCGGTCACGCAGCGTCAGCACGATCGCCCCGATCATCGCCACCAGCAGCACCAGCCCGGCCAGCTGGAACAACAGCACGTAGTCGGTATAAAGCACCCGGCCCAGCGCATCGGTGTTGGACACCCCCGCCGGGATCTGGCCCAGCCGCAGGCTCGCCGCATCGGGGGCGAAATGCCAGCCGCCCAGCACCATCAACAGTTCCACGAACAGCACCGCCCCCACCGCCGCGCCGACCGGAGCATAGCGCTGATAGCCCTCGCGCAGTTCCGCGAAGTTCACATCCAGCATCATCACCACGAACAGGAACAGCACCGCGACCGCGCCGACATAGACGATGACCAGGATCATCGCCAGGAACTCCGCCCCCGCGATCAGGAACAGCGCCGCGGCGTTGAAGAACGCCATGATCAGGAACAACACCGAATGAACCGGGTTGCGCGCCGTCACCACCATCGCCGCCGACACCAGCAGGATCAGCGCGAACACGTAAAAAGCCAGCGTCGCGATCATCGTTCCCCGCGCCCCGGCGCACTTGCTAACACGCGCCGCGGCGCACTTGCTAACACGCGCCGCGGCGCGATGCGCCCCGTCACGGCATCACCTGCACGCCGCGCCAGAACGCGACGCGGTCCTTGATCTGCGCTGCCGCCGGCTTGGGTTCGGGGTAGAACCAGGCGGCATCGGCGTTCTCCTTCCCGTCCACCACCAGCGTGTAGTAGCTGGCGGTGCCCTTCCAGCCGCAGACCGTATGCGTGGCGCTCGGGCGGAAATACGCCGCCCGGATCGAGTCCGCCGGGAAGTAGTGGTTGCCCTCCACCACCTCGGTCGCGTCGCTTTCGGCCAGCACGGCCCCGTTCCAGATCGCTTTCATCGCCCTCGCCTTCCCGGCTGCGCGCCCACAGTGCTAGCGGTACGGCGCGTCCAGTTCCAGCCGGCGCGCGATCTCGCTCTCCCACCGGTCGCCGTTCGCGAGCAGCTTGTCCTTGTTGTACATCAGCTCCTCGCGCGTTTCGGTGGCGAACTCGAAATTCGGCCCCTCCACGATCGCATCCACCGGGCAGGCCTCCTCGCACAGGCCGCAATAGATGCACTTGGTCATGTCGATGTCGTAGCGCGTGGTGCGGCGGGACCCGTCCTCGCGCGGCTCGGCCTCGATGGTGATGGCCTGCGCCGGACACACCGCCTCGCACAGCTTGCAGGCGATGCAGCGCTCCTCGCCGTTCGGATAGCGGCGCAGCGCGTGCTCGCCCTTGAAGCGCGGGCTGATCGGGCCCTTTTCGTACGGGTAGTTGATCGTGACCTTCGGCTTGAAGAAATATTTCAGGGTCAGCGCCATGCCGGTGACCAGCTCGGTCAGCAGCAGACTGCGCGCCGTGCGGTCAAGCAGTGCCATGGTCGCCGCTCCTTGTCGAAGAAAGGCCAGGGCTCCGCCCCGGGCTTGCCTGCTTCTCGCTATGCGCCATGCGGCAGCCACCCCATCGCCAGTAGCACGCCGGCCGTCAGCACCAGCCAGGCCAGCGAGAACGGCAGGAACACCTTCCAGCCCAGCCGCATCAGCTGGTCGTAGCGGAACCGCGGAAACGTCGCGCGCACCCACAGGAACATGAACAGCACCACGACGATCTTCAGCACCAGCCAGCCCGGCCCCGAGGGCAGGAACCCCACCGGCGACAGCCAGCCGCCCAGGAACAGGATGCTGGTCATCGTACTCATCAGGATCATGTTCGCGTATTCGCCCAGAAAGAACAGGGCGAAGGCCATGGCGCTGTATTCCACGAAGAAGCCGGCGACGATCTCGCTCTCGCCCTCCGGCAGGTCGAACGGCGCGCGATTGGTCTCGGCCAGGGTCGAGATGAAGAACACCACGAACATCGGGAACAGCGGAATCGCGAACCAGACATGCCGCTGCGCCATCACCACGTCGTTCAGGTTCAGGCTGCCCACGCACAGCAGTACCGAGACCATCACGAAGCCCATCGAGACCTCGTAGCTGACCATCTGCGCGGCACTGCGCATCGCCCCCAGGAAGGCGTATTTGGAATTGCTCGCCCAGCCGGCAATGATGATCCCGTACACCCCGAGCGAGCTGATCGCGAACAGGTACAGAACGCCCACATTGATATCGGCGATCGCCCAGCCATCGTTCACCGGGATCACCGCCCAGGCGATCATCGCCAGGCCGAAGGTCAGCATCGGCGCCATCAGGAACAGCAGCCGGTTCGAACCGGCCGGAATGATGGTCTCCTTCATCAGCATCTTGATGGCATCGGCGAAAGGCTGCCACAGCCCGAACGGACCGACCACGTTCGGGCCCTTGCGCAGCTGGATCGCCGCCAGGACCTTCCGCTCCGCATAGGTCAGATACGCGACGCCGATCAGCAGCGGCACCAGCAGCGCCAGCGCCTGGACCACGACCAGCAGCAGATGCAGCAAACCCTCCCCGAACCCCATCGCCCTACTCCGCCGCCGCGGGAACCGGCGCCGCGGGAACCGGATGCACGAAGGTCGCGGCGCAGTCGGCCATGGTGGCGCTCGCCCGGCTGATCGGATCGGTCTGGTAGTAATTCGCGACCGCCGGCACGAACGGCGCTTCCGACAGCACCGCCGGATCGCCCGGGGGACCGGAATGGTCGGTGCAGGCGAAGCGCGGCAGCACGCCCGTGCGCCCGAACACCGGATGCGCCGCCTCCAGCCGGCTTCGCACCGCGGCCAGGTCGCCATAGGGCAGAGTACGGCCCACCACGTCGCTGAAGGCGCGCAGGATGCGCCAGTCCTCCCGCGCCTCGCCGGGCGGCTGCGTCGCCGCGAAGCCGCGCTGCGCCCGGCCCTCGGTGTTCACCCAGGTGCCGCTCTTTTCGGTGTAGGCGGCGCCGGGCAGGATCACATCGGCCCGTGCCGCGCCGGCATCGCCGTGATGGCCCTGATAGACGACGAACGTCTCCGCCCCGATGCGGGAGATGTCGAACTCGTCCGCGCCCAGCAGCCACAGCAGATCGACCCCGCCATCGAGCATCTGCGCGAGCCCCTTGCCGCCCGGCCCCGGCAGGAACCCGAGATCGAGCGCCCCCACCCGCGCGGCCGCGGTGTGCAGCACGTTGAACCCGTGCCAGTCCTCGGTCAGCATCCCAAGACCGGCGGCCAGCCGCCAGCACGCGGCCAGCACCGCCTGGCCGTCCGGCCGCGCCAGCGCGCCCTGGCCCAGGATCAGCATCGGCCGCTTCGCCGCGCGCAGGATCGCGGCGAAGTCGTGCGATCCGTCCTGCAGCCCCACCAGCGCCTGCGGCCCCTCGCCCAGCCAGGACACCGGATAGGTCAGATCCGCCTCCGGCCCGATCGCGGCGATCGGGAAATGACCGCCATTCCAGCGCTTGCGGATGCGCGCGTTCAGCACCGGCGCCTCGCGACGGGGATTGCTGCCGATGATCAGCAGCGCATCCGCCTCCTCGATCCCGGCAATCCCGGTGTTGAACGTGTAGAAATCCCGCCGCGACGCATCGAGCCGCGCCCCGTCCTGACGGCAATCGAGATTGGCCGAGCCGAGCGCCGCCATCAGGTCCTTGAGCGCGATCAGGCTCTCCGCATCCGCCAGATCGCCGGCGACGGCGCCGATCCGCTCGCCCGCCAGGCCCGCCAGCCGCGCGGCGATCGCGGCGAAGGCCTCGGCCCAGCTCGCCGCCGCCAGCCTTCCGTCGCGCTTCACCCAGGGCCTGTCGAGCCGGCGCCGCTTGAGCCCGTCCACCGCGAAGCGCGACTTGTCGCCCAGCCACTCCTCGTTCACGTCCTCGTTCACCCGCGGCAGGATGCGCAGCACCTCCGCCCCGCGCGCGTCGATGCGGATCGCCGCCCCCACCGCGTCCAGCACGTCGATGCTGTCGGTCTTGCGCAGCTCCCACGGCCTCGCCGTGAACGCATAGGGCTTGGAGGTCAGCGCGCCCACCGGACAGATGTCGATCAGATTGCCCGACAGTTCCGAGGACAGCGCCTTTTCGACATAGGTGCCCACCTCCATGTTCTCGCCCCGCGCGGTCGCGCCGAGCTCCGGCACGCCGGCGATCTCGGTCGCGAAGCGGATGCAGCGGGTGCAGTGGATGCAGCGGGTCATCACCGTCTTGACCAGCGGCCCCAGATTCTTGTCCTTCACCGCGCGCTTGTTCTCGGCGTAGCGCGAATGGTCCATGCCATAGCCCATGGCCTGGTCCTGCAGGTCGCATTCCCCGCCCTGGTCGCAGATCGGACAGTCCAGCGGATGGTTGATCAGCAGGAATTCCATCACCCCGCGACGGGCGTTGCGGACCATCGCGCTGTCGGTGTGCACCACCATCCCCTCGGCGGCGGGATAGGCGCAGGACGCGAAGGGCTTGGGCGGCGCCTTCTCGATCTCGACCAGGCACATGCGGCAATTGCCGGCGACCGACAGGCGCTCGTGATAGCAGAAGCGCGGGATCTCGAAGCCGGCGGCCTCACAGGCCTGCAGCACGTTGGAACCGGGGGGAACCTCGACCTCGATGCCGTCAACCGTGAGCTTGGGCATCGCGCCTACTCCGCTGCCATGGCGGTCGGCCGGGCAGTGCCCGATTTATAGGCCGCGATCCGCGCCTCCATCTCGGGGCGGAAATGCCGGATCAGCCCCTGGATCGGCCAGGCCGCGGCATCGCCGAGCGCGCAGATCGTGTGACCTTCCACCTGCCGCGTCACCTGCTCCAGCGTGTCGATCTCGGCGGGCTCGGCGCGGCCGGCGACCATGCGGTTCATCACCCGCATCATCCAGCCGGTGCCCTCGCGGCAGGGCGTGCACTGTCCGCAGCTCTCGTGCTTGTAGAACTGGGAAAGCCGGGCAATGGCCTTGATGATGTCGGTCGAGCGGTCCATCACGATCACCGCCCCCGTGCCGAGGCCGGATCGCACCTCGCGCAGACTGTCGAAATCCATCAGCACCGTGTCGCAGATGCCCTTCGGGATCACCGGCACCGACGCCCCGCCGGGGATCACCGCCAGCAGATTGTCCCAGCCGCCACGCACGCCGCCGGCATAGGTGTCGATCAGCTCGCGCAGCGGAATGCCGAGTTCCTCCTCGACCGTGCACGGCTTGTTCACATGGCCGGAGATGCAGAACAGCTTGGTGCCGGTGTTCTTCGGCCGCCCCAGCGCCGAGAACCAGGCCGCCCCGCGGCGCAGGATGGTGGGCGCCACCGCGATGCTTTCCACGTTGTTCACCGTGGTCGGGCAGCCATACAGACCAACCGCGGCGGGGAAGGGCGGCTTCAGCCGCGGCATGCCCTTCTTGCCTTCCAGACTCTCCAGCAGCGCGGTCTCCTCGCCGCAGATATAGGCGCCGGCGCCGCGATGCAGATAGAGATCGAAATCCCAGCCCGAGCCGCAGGCATTGCGCCCGATCAGCCCGGCCTCGTACGCCTGGTCGATCGCCGCCTGCAGATGCAGCGCCTCGTTGTAGAACTCACCACGAACATAGATGTAACAGACATGCGCGCCCATCGCGAAGGATGCGATCAGGCAGCCCTCGACCAGCTTGTGCGGGTCATGACGCAGGATGTCGCGGTCCTTGCAGGTGCCGGGCTCGCTCTCATCGGCATTCACCACAAGATAATGCGGCCGCCCGTCGGATTGCTTCGGCATGAACGACCATTTCATGCCGGTGGGAAATCCCGCCCCGCCGCGCCCGCGCAGGCCGGAGGATTTCATCTCCTCCACGATCGCCTCGCGCCCGCGCTCCAGGATCGCGGCCGTGCCGTCCCAGTCCCCGCGCGCCTGCGCGCCCTTCAGGCCCCAGTCATGCAGGCCATACAGATTGGTGAAGATCCGGTCGGCATCGCTCAGCATCTGTGCCCTACTCCGCGATCGTCGTCAGCGTGGTCGGCCCGCCCTCGGGCGCGGAGCCCTGCCGGCCCTTCATCGAGCCCATCGGCGGCGGCGCCCCGCGCTTCAGCGCCTCCAGCAGCGCGACGGTGCTCTCAGCGTCCAGATCCTCGTAGCAATCATCGTTCACCTGGATGATCGGCGCGTTCACGCAGCCGCCGACACATTCCACCTCGGTCATGGTGAACAGGCCATCAGCGCTGGTTTCGCCCCAGCCGGTGATGCCGGTGACGCGCCGGCAGGCCGCCGTCACCTCGTCGGATCCGCGCAGCCAGCACGGCGTGGTGGTGCAGACCTGAAGATGCCAGGTCCCCACCTTCCTGGTGTTGAACATCAGGTAGAAGGTCGCGACCTCGTAGACCCGGATCGGCGGCATCGCCAGGCGCGCCGCCACCGCGTCCATCGCCGCGCGCGGCACCCAGGCACTGCCGGTGGCGCGCTTCATCTGCCGCTGCGCCAGATCGAGCAGCGGCAGCACCGCGCTCGCCTGCCGTCCCGGCGGATATTTCGCAAGGATCGGGGCGATCGCCGCCTCGCTCTCGGCGTCGAAGGCGAAACTGTCCGGCTGGGCCGACAGAGCGGTCTGCATCGCGTCCATCACTAGCGGTCGATCTCCCCGAACACGACATCGAGCGAGCCGATGATCGCCACGGCATCGGCCAGCATGTGCCGCTTCGACATCGTCTCGATCGCCTGCAAATGGGCGAAGCCGGTCGCGCGGATCTTGCAGCGATAGGGCCGGTTGGATCCGTCGGCCACCAGATAGACACCGAACTCGCCCTTCGGGGCCTCCACCGCGGTGTACGTGGCGCCTTCCGGCACGTGATAGCCTTCGGTGTACAGCTTGAAATGATGGATCAGCGCCTCCATCGAGCGCTTCATCTCATGGCGCGGCGGTGGCGTGAACTTCCGGTCGGCGATCTTCACCGGCCCCGGCTTCATCTTTGCGAGGCATTGCCGGATGATCCGCACGCTCTGCCGCATCTCCTCGATGCGCACCAGATAGCGGTCGTAACAATCGCCGTTGCGGGCGACCGGAATGTCGAACTCCACCTCGGCATAGGTGTCATAGGGCTGCGAGCGGCGCAGATCCCATGGCACGCCGGACGCGCGCAGGCAGGGGCCGGTGAAGCCCCAGGCCAGAGCGGCCTCGGCGCTCATCACCCCGATCTCCACCGTGCGCTGCTTCCAGATGCGGTTGGCGGTCAGCAGCGTTTCCAGATCGTCGATGAATTTCGGGAAGGTCTCGGCCCAGCCGGCGATCTTCTCCTCGAGCCCCGCCGGCAGATCCTTCGCGACCCCGCCGGGGCGGAAGTAATTGGCGTGCAGCCGGGCGCCCGAGGCGGCCTCGTGGAATTCCAGCAGCTTCTCGCGCTCCTCGAACCCCCACAGGCTCGGCGTCAGCGCGCCGCAATCCAGCGCATAGGTGGTCACGTTGAGCAGGTGGTTCAGCACCCGGGTGATCTCGGCGAACAGCACCCGGATCCACTGGCCGCGTTCGGGCGGGGCGATGCCGAGCAGCTTCTCGGTCGCCAGCGCGAAAGCGTGTTCCTGGGTCATCGGAGAGACGTAGTCCAGCCGGTCGAAATACGGTACCGCCTGGAGATAGGTCTTGTACTCGATCAGCTTCTCGGTGCCGCGATGCAGCAGGCCGATATGCGGATCGGCGCGTTCCACCACCTCGCCGTCCATCTCCAGTACCAGGCGCAGCACGCCATGCGCCGCCGGGTGCTGGGGACCGAAATTGATCGCGTGGCTGTCGATCTCGACGGTCTTGGTGGTCTTGTCGGTGACCGCGGTCCCGCTCATCGGTTCAGCCTTTCGCCGCCGGTTCGGCGGCCGCCTGCTGCTCGGCCGCGCGCAGTTGGTGCACCTTCTCGTCGCCCGGCAGCGTGGTGATCGCTTCCCACGGCGATTCGAAGTCGAAGCTGCGGAAATCCTGCACCAGCTTCACCGGCTCATAGACCACCGCCTTGCGGTCCTCGTCGTAGCGCACCTCGACATAGCCGGTCAGCGGGAAATCCTTGCGCAGCGGATGCCCCTCGAAGCCGTAATCGGTCAGGATCCGCCGCAGGTCGGGCTGGCCGGAGAACACGATGCCGAACAGGTCCCAGGCCTCGCGCTCCCACCAGGTCGCGACCGGCCAGACGCCGTGCACGGACGGCACCGGGGTCGCCTCGTCCGCGGTCACGATCACCCGCGCGCGCTGATTAAGCGAGACCGACAGCAGATTGTAGACCACGTCGAAACGCTGCTCCCGCTGCGGCCAATCCACGCCACAGATATCCACCACCTGCTCGAACGCACAGCGCGGGTCGTCGCGCAGGGCGGTCATCAGCGCCACCAGCCCCTCGCGTCCGGCCAGGGCCACCAGTTCGCCCTTGTCGATCCGCACCGCGCTCACGCCCGGCATGGCGCCGATCGCCTCCGCCAGTGCGGCGAGGGTCTCAGCCACGGAGGATGGTCCCGGTCCGGCGGATCTTCTTCTGCAGCTGCATCACGCCATAGACCAGCGCCTCTGCGGTGGGCGGGCAGCCGGGCACGTAGATGTCGACCGGCACCACCCGGTCGCAGCCGCGAACCACCGAATACGAATAATGATAGTAGCCGCCGCCATTGGCGCAGCTGCCCATGCTGATCACCCAGCGCGGCTCGGGCATCTGGTCGTAGACCTTGCGCAGCGCCGGAGCCATCTTGTTGGTCAGCGTGCCGGCGACGATCATCACATCGCTCTGCCGGGGGCTGGCGCGCGGAATGATGCCCATGCGGTCCAGGTCGTAGCGCGGCATATAGGCGTGGATCATCTCCACCGCGCAGCAGGCGAGGCCGAAGGTCATCGGCCACAGGCTGCCGGTGCGCGCCCAGTTCACCAGCTTGTCGAGATTGGCGACCACGAAGCCGCGTCCGGCGATCTCGCCGGTGATGCCCCTCACCACCGCGTCCTGGTCCGATCCCGGCGCCAGGGCGTCGCGGTTCCAGGCCAGGGCGCCGGTCTCGGTTGCCGCGGTCATGTGATCACTCCCATTCCAGCGCACCCTTCCGCCACTCGTAGATGAAGCCGATCGTCAGCACGGCAAGGAAGCCCAGCATCGAGAAGAAGCCGAACAACCCGATCCGCGACAGGCTGACCGCCCAGGGGAACAGGAATGCCACTTCCAGGTCGAAGATGATGAACAGGATCGCCACCAGATAGAATCGCACGTCGAAGCGACGGCGGGCGTCATCGAACGGCTCGAAACCGCATTCATAGGCCGACAGCTTCTCGGCATAGGGTTTCTGGTGAGCGGCGATCAGCGATCCGCCCACCATGGCGAGCGCAATGGCCGCGGCGATGACCAGAAACACCAGGATCGGCAGGTAGTTGAGAAGAACGGGCTGCATGCGATCGTCTCCGAAGGCTGGCGCCGCTGCCGCGGTGCAGCACGAGCGAGACCTTAGCGGCAACCGGCCGGCTTCGCCATAGGGCACATGCGCGACCCGGGGGTTCGTGCCCCCCAAGGGCAAAGGCAAACCCTTGAAATCCAACGGTTAGGAACGAAAGTCGACAGCCCCGCCCGGGGGCCTGCTGCTGGCGCGAGTGACGGGGCTCGAACCCGCGACCTCCGGCGTGACAGGCCGGCGCTCTAACCAACTGAGCTACACCCGCAGCGGCAGGCCGCAGCGTTTAGGATGACCGGCCGGGAACGTCAAGCGCTGGTGGGCGGTGACGGGTTCGAACCGCCGGCCCTCTCGGTGTAAACGAGACGCTCTACCGCTGAGCTAACCGCCCCCCTGCGTCAGGATCAGTTCACCGAGTCCTTCAGGCTCTTGCCGGGCTTGAACCGCACCGAGGTGCTCTCGGGGATCGCGATCTCCTCGCCGGTGCGCGGGTTGCGCCCGGTGCCGGCGGCGCGCTTGCTGGTGGCGAAGGTGCCGAAACCCACCAGGCGGACCTCCTCCTGCTTCTTGAGCGCGGCCTCGATCGCGGCGAACACTGCGTCCACCACCTCCGTAGCCTTGGCCTTGGGCAGATCGGTCTCCTCGGCCACGCTGGCGATGAGGTCCATTTTGTTCACGGGCAACCCCCCTGTTCGATCGTTCGATAGTCGGTGACTGACGATGGATGGCTGATGATGGATGGCTCTGGCAAGATGCCGCCGCCGAAGCGCCGACACTAGAGGCGAGATTTCCGCCGCGTCAACGCAGCCGGCACGAAAAGGCCCACCGGGGATGCCGGCGGGCCCTTCATCGTGACAGCTTATGCGTTCAATGCGCGAGCAGCGCCCCCGGCTGGCCGGGGGCGGCACCGGCCACCGGCTCGGCCGGCTCGGTCCATTCGATCGCTTCCGGCCGGCGCACCAGGGCCTGGGCGATCACGTCGTCCACCTCGGCCACCGGGATCAGCTTCAGGTGCTTCTTCACATTGTCGGGGATCTCGGCGAGGTCCTTCTCGTTCTCCTTCGGGATGAACACGGTGGTGATCCCCGCCCGCAGCGCCGCCAGCAGCTTCTCCTTCAGCCCGCCGATCGGCAGCACCCGCCCGCGCAGCGTGATCTCGCCGGTCATGGCGATGTCGCGGCGCACCGGGATACCGGTGAGCACCGAGACGATCGAGGTCGCCATGGCGATGCCGGCCGAGGGTCCGTCCTTCGGGGTCGCCCCTTCCGGCACGTGCACGTGAATGTCACGCTTCTCGAACAGGGTGGGTTTGATGCCGAAGCTGATCGAGCGGCTGCGGACATAGGACAGCGCTGCCGAGACGCTCTCCTGCATCACGTCGCCGAGCTTGCCGGTCTGCTTGATGTTGCCTTTGCCCGGCAGCATCACGCTCTCGATGGTCAGGGTCTCGCCGCCCACCTCGGTACAGGCGAGGCCGGTGACCACCCCCACCATGTCGGTGTCTTCCAGATCGCCATAGCGATGCCGCCGCACCCCGGCATAGGTGCCGAGATTCTTGCGCGTGAACGCCAGCTTCTTGGTCTTCTTGGTGACGATCTCCTTCACCGCCTTGCGCGCCAGGTTGGCGATCTCGCGCTCGAGCGAGCGCACTCCGGCCTCGCGCGTGTAGTAGCGGATCAGGTCGCGCAGCGCGTCATCGGTGATCGACCATTCATCTTTCTTCAGGCTGTGCGCCTCGGCCTGCTTGTCGATCAGGTGGCGGCGGGCGATCTCGACCTTCTCGTCCTCGGTGTAGCCGGGGATGCGGATGATCTCCATCCGGTCCATCAGCGGCTGGGGCATGCGCAGGCTGTTGGCGGTGGTGACGAACATCACGTCCGACAGGTCGTAATCGACCTCCAGGTAATGGTCGTTGAAGCTCGCATTCTGCTCGGGGTCCAGCACCTCGAGCAGCGCCGAGGACGGGTCGCCCCGCCAGTCCGACCCCAGCTTGTCGATCTCGTCGAGCAGGAACAGCGGATTCGACGTCTTGGCCTTCTTCATGCCCTGGATGACCTTGCCGGGCATCGAGCCGATATAGGTGCGCCGGTGGCCGCGGATCTCGGCTTCGTCACGCACACCGCCCAGCGACATGCGCACGAAGCTCCGCCCCGTGGCCCGCGCGATCGACTTGCCGAGCGAGGTCTTGCCGACACCGGGCGGCCCGACCAGGCACAGGATCGGTCCGCGCATCTTGCTGCTGCGCGACTGCACGGCCAGGTATTCGAGGATCCGCTCCTTGACCTTCTCCAGCCCGTAATGGTCGGCTTCCAGCACCGCTTCGGCGGCGACCACGTCGTTCTTGACCTTGCTGCGCTTCTTCCACGGGATCGACAGGATCCAGTCGAGATAGTTACGCACCACCGTCGCCTCGGCGCTCATCGGGCTCATGGTCTTGAGCTTCTTGAGCTCGCCCAGCGCCTTCTCCCGCGCTTCCTTCGACAGCTTGGTCTTCTTGATCTTGGCTTCCAGCTCGGCGGTCTCGTCCTTGCCGTCCTCGCCCTCGCCGAGCTCCTTCTGGATCGCCTTCAGCTGCTCGTTCAGGTAATACTCGCGCTGGGTCTTCTCCATCTGCCGCTTGACGCGGTTGCGGATGCGCTTTTCCACCTGCAGCACGCCGATCTCGGATTCCATGTGGGCGAACACGCGCTCCAGGCGCTCGCCCACCTTGGCGGTTTCCAGCAATTCCTGCTTCTCGGCGATCTTCAGGCTCAGATGGCTGGCGACCGTGTCGGCGAGCTTGCTCGGCTCCTCGATCTGATTGAGCGAAACCAGAACCTCGGGGGCGATCTTCTTGTTGAGCTTGATGTATTGTTCGAACTGCGAGACCACGGTGCGGCCGAGCGCCTCGAGCTCCTTGCTGTCCACCTCGCGGTCGGGCAGCCGCTCGACCCGCGCCTCGAAATATTTCTCGGTCTCGGCAAAGCTGGTGATGCGCGCCCGCATGCCGCCTTCCACCAGCACCTTGACCGTGCCATCGGGAAGCTTCAGCAGCTGCAGGATCGTCGAGACCGTGCCGACCCGGTAGATGTCCTCGATCGACGGATCGTCCTGGGTCGCGTTCTTCTGGGCGACCAGCAGAATCTGCTTGTCGTCCTTCATCACCGCTTCCAGGGCGCGCACGGATTTCTCGCGGCCGACGAACAGCGGCACGATCATATGCGGGAACACGACGATGTCGCGCAGCGGCAACACCGGCAGCAGATCGGCCGGCGCGGGTTCGGCCTTGGCGGGCTCGGCCTTCGCGGCTTCAGCGCGGCCCGTCTCAGGCGTTTCCGATCCGGCCTTGGGTCCCTCGGGCTTGGCCGATTCGGGCCTGGCCGGACCGGATTTGGGGGAGTCCGTCATGGGTGACCTCCTACAGGACAGTCTGCCGCGGCCGCCCTTGAGTGTGGCGCGGCCAGCAGCCGAACGGGCAATAATGCCCTCTTCTGGGCGATATCGGCAGCCGCGGCAGCCCCCGCAAGGACTTGACACGAGCCGCTCACAGGCGCCGACAGGGCGGGAGACCGAGGGGCAGGGCCGCACCAGGGACCTGGCACCCGCCCCGAGACAAGATCCGGCCCGATCAGCGGCAAAGGCCGGATCTTACGCAGCCGCCTGGTCACAGGGACCGGGCAGAGACGACCGCCCCGGCCCTGCCCCGCGGGAGCAAGGCCGGGGCAAGTCGATCCGCCGCCGCTCAGGCGCTCGCCTCCTCGCGTTCCTTGCCGTACAGGAACAGCGGATTGGCGCGGCCCTCGGCCACCTCGCGGTTGATCACCACCTCCTCGACCCCGTCGAGCCCCGGCAGATCGAACATGGTGGTGAGCAGGATCGCCTCCATGATCGAGCGCAGCCCGCGCGCGCCGGTCTTGCGCGCGATCGCCCGGGTCGCCACCGATTTCATGGCATCGTCGGTGAACGAGAGCTTCACCCCCTCCATCTCGAACAGCCGGCCGTACTGCTTCACCAGCGCGTTCTTCGGCTTGGTCAGGATCTCGACCAGCGCCTTCTCGTCCAGATCCTCGAGCGTGGCCACCACCGGCAGCCGGCCGATGAATTCCGGGATCAGGCCGAATTTCAGCAGATCCTCGGGCTCCACCTCGCGCAGGATGGCCCCGGCGCGCCGTTCGTCAGGGCCCCGCACATCCGAGCCATAGCCGATTCCCGAGCCCCGGCCGCGCGCGCCGATGATCTTCTCGAGCCCGGAAAAGGCGCCACCGCAGATGAACAGCATGTTGGTGGTATCGACCTGCAGGAATTCCTGCTGGGGATGCTTGCGCCCGCCCTGCGGCGGCACCGAGGCGACGGTGCCCTCCATGATCTTCAGCAGCGCCTGCTGGACCCCCTCGCCGGATACATCCCTGGTGATCGAGGGGTTGTCCGACTTGCGGCTGATCTTGTCCACTTCGTCGATGTAGACGATGCCGCGCTGCGCCCGCTCGACGTTATAATCGGCCGATTGCAGCAGCTTGAGGATGATGTTCTCGACATCCTCGCCGACATAGCCGGCCTCGGTCAGGGTGGTGGCATCGGCCATGGTGAACGGCACGTCGAGGATGCGCGCCAGCGTCTGGGCCAGCAGCGTCTTGCCCGATCCCGTGGGCCCGACCAGCAGGATGTTGGACTTGGCGATCTCGACGTCGTTGTTCTTCTGCCCGTGCGCCAGCCGCTTGTAGTGGTTGTGCACCGCGACGCTGAGCACCTTCTTCGCGTGCTCCTGGCCGATCACGTAGTCGTCCAGTACCTTGCAGATCTCCTTCGGTGTCGGTACCCCGTCACGGGACTTGACCAGATGGGTCTTGTGCTCCTCCCGGATGATGTCCATGCACAGCTCGACGCATTCGTCGCAGATGAACACCGTCGGGCCGGCAATCAGCTTGCGCACCTCATGCTGGGACTTGCCGCAGAAGGAGCAGTAAAGGGTGTTCTTGGAATCGCCGGACTTGCTCATGAGCACTCCTGCCCCGGTCAACCGGGGAAACAAGGAAGAAGTCTAGCCCTCTGGGACGATCCCGGACAAGGACCACGACAGGGCACGTCGCACCCGGACACTCCGGATACGATCACGAATATGATAATCAATCGCTGAACCGCCAAGGGGGCGCGTCCCGCCAGCCCCCGAACCCGGCCTCCCGGGGCACTGCCAGGCCGCGGACAGCGCTCCGGAACCGGACCCGCGCGCCCGGGCGGGGTTGACCCGGCCCGGGCGGATCTCCGACCAGGCCTGCCGGCACGGCCGGACCGAACGGAGCCGAAAGAATCGCGACGCTCAGGACTTGGCGGCCTCCTCGCGCGGGACGGGCCGGTTCTCCACCACCTGATCGACGATTCCGAACGCCCGGGCCTCCTCGGCCGACATGTAGCTGTCACGCTCGAGCCGGCCCTCGATCGCCTCGATCGGCTGGCCGGTATGGTGCACGTAGATCTCGTTGAGCCGCTTGCGCAGCGTCAGGATCTCGCGCGCCTGGATCTCGATATCGGTCGCCTGGCCCTGCGCGCCGCCGGAAGGCTGGTGCACCATCACCCGGGCATTCGGCAGGGCGAAGCGCTTATCCTTGGCTCCGGCGCAGAGCAGCAGGCTGCCCATCGAGGCGGCCATGCCGATGCACACCGTGCTGACGGGGCTGCGGATATACTGCATCGTGTCATAGATCGCGAGCCCGGCGGAGACCACTCCGCCCGGACTGTTGATATAGAACGCGATGTCCTTGTTCGGGTTCTCCGATTCCAGGAACAGCAGCTGCGCGCAGATCAGCGCCGCCGCCTGGTCGAACACCGTGCCGGTCAGGAAGATGATCCGTTCCTTGAGCAGCCGGGAATAGATGTCATAGGCACGCTCACCGCGGGCGGTCTGCTCGACCACCATCGGCACCAGCGTGTTCCCGTAAACTTCCACGGGATCGCGATCCCTCATTCCAGACCCTTTCCCTGCCTCACGCCCTTGATCCCCGCTCCCCGGCCGGCGCCATCCCGCCGCTTCGCCCCGCCAGCCTCCGGTTCGGCTGACCGCTCCGGCCCGCGCGCGGGTCACGTTCACCCGCACCGGAAGACTGAACCGCTCTTAGATAGGCCGCGCTGCCCCGGCTTCCAGCACCCCGCGCCCGCGGGGCCATCTCAGCCGCCCCGCCGCGACGCCGTCCCAGCCCGCCTATCCGGCCGTCACATCGGGCCGGTTCCCGCCGCGCCAGAGGGGCAGCGCTGGGCGGGTGGGCCA
>DAICZL010000013.1 GCA_027311165.1 bacterium | reverse complement strand
GGAGGGCGGCGGGGGCGGCGGAGGGGGTGGCTGACCGGGTGGCGGCGTCCGCGCTCTCCCCTTCCGGGCGTGGCGGCAGCCATCGCAGCCTGGATGCAGCGGCGATGGCGGCGCGGCTGCTGCCGCTGGCACCGGCCATGGGGATCACCAGGCTGGCCGACCAGACCGGCCTCGATCGGATCGGCCTGCCCACCTGGGCGGCGTTCCGGCCGAACTCCCGCTCGCTCGCGGTGCATCAGGGCAAGGGCGCGACTGCGGCGATCGCACGGGTCGCCGCGCTGATGGAGGCGGCCGAGGCCTGGCACGCCGAAACCATCGCGGCGCCGCTGATCCTGGCCCGCGCCGGCGAGCTGGGGCCGCGCGCGGTCGATCCGGCGCGCCTGCCGCTGGCCCGGCTGGACGCCGATCCGGCCGGGACGCGGATCCTGTGGATCGAGGGCACCGATCTCAGCACCGGTAACCCGCGGCTGGTGCC
This sequence comes from bacterium, assembly GCA_027311165.1. GTDB lineage: Bacteria > Pseudomonadota > Alphaproteobacteria > Acetobacterales > Acetobacteraceae > DAICZL01. The sequence goes on along the minus strand of DAICZL010000013.1, from coordinate 1,036 downwards.
CTATGAGCTGGTGCAGGCCGATTTCACGTCCGGATCGGGGGTCGAGCCGCTGTTCCGCGCCACCACCAACGGGATGGGCGCCGGCGCCCTGTCGCAGGAGGCGATGCTGCACGGGCTGTGCGAGGCGATCGAGAACGATGCGGTGGCGCGCTGGCGCGGCCAGGGCGGGCCGGCCGCGCGCGCTGCCCTGCCGATCGACCTCGCCGGCCTGCCGGACGGCTCGGCCGAATTGCGGTTCTGCCGCGATCTGCTGGGCCGCTTCGCCGCCGCGCGGAGCGAGGTCGCGGCCTGGGACGTGACCTCCTCGGCCGGACTGGCGGTGGTGCTGTGCCTGGCGGTGCCGCGCGACGCGGGTGCGGGCGGGATCGAGCCCGAAATCGGCGCCGCCTGCCATCCCGACCCGGCGGTAGCGCTGGCCGGCGCGCTGGCCGAGGCGGCGCAGGCGCGGATCACCCGCATTTCCGGGGCGCGCGATGATTTTCCTCCCGACAGCTACGAGCCCCCGGCGCGGGCGGCGCGGCGGCAGGAGGCGCAGGCCTGGCGGGCGGCGGCGTGGCCGCCGCGGCGGAGCTTCGCGCAGCTGGCCGACCGGGCGGGGAGCACGCTGGCCGAGGATCTGGAGGCCGCGCTGGACGGGCTGTCGCAGGCGGGGTTCGGTCCGGCGGTGTGGGTCGATCTGACCCGGCCCGAACTGGGCATTCCGGTGGGGCGCATGGTGGTGCCCGGGCTGGTCCTGGCGGAGGGGTGATGGGCGGGCGCAACGCCATGGCCAGGGGGCTCCGCCGCCCAACGCCCAGTCGGGAAACCCGCTGGGCCCCCAGACCCGGTACTCCCGGGCGCACCGCCCGATGAATGCCGGGTCCAGGGACCGCTGGTCCCTGGCTTGTCCCATTGGGCCATGGGGGAACAGCCCCGGCCGGCCCCGAGCCAGAGCGCGATCGGAACCGGTGTCAATCGGAACTGCGGTCCGCTCGCGCTCCAGCTCTTTGTTTTGTCGCGAAACTCTATCGCGGTTGAAATCAGCCTGGTGCGATCG
>DAICZL010000012.1 GCA_027311165.1 bacterium | reverse complement strand
ATCCTCGACCGGGTCGAGGTCACTCCGGCGCGCGATCCGGCGCATGGGGAGCTCGCGACCAATGCCGCGATGGTGGCGGCCAAACCGGCCCGGCAGGCTCCGGCGAAGCTCGCTTCCGCCCTGGTGGCTCTGCTCATCGAGGCCCCGGAGATCGCGGCGGCCGAGCCCGCCGGGCCGGGTTTCGTCAATCTGCGTCTGCATCCGCAGGCCTGGCGGGCGGTGCTGCCGGGCATCCTGCGGGCGGGGATCGGCTATGGCGACAGCGCGCTGGGCGCGGGGGCGGCGGTGAATGTCGAGTATGTATCGGCCAATCCCACCGGTCCGCTGCATATCGGCCATTGCCGTGGCGCGGTGGTGGGCGATGCGCTGGCCGCCCTGCTCGCCAAGGCCGGCTTCGCGGTCACCCGGGAATATTACATGAACGATGCCGGCGCGCAGGTGGCCGCGCTCGCCTGGGCGGTCTACTGGCGCTATCTGCAGGTGCTGGGCACGGCGCTGACCGAGGAGGACTATGGCGCGCTGGTGCCGGGCGGGCTGCAGTACCGGGGCGAGTATCTGATCCCGGTGGCCGAGGCGCTGGCAGGCGAGCATGGCGCGGCGCTGGCCGCACCCGGCGCCGGCCCGGCCGATCCCGCGCTGTGGTTCGCGACCGTGCGCGCGGCGGCCGTGGCGGCGATGACCGCCGCGATCCGCGAGGACCTCGCCCTGCTGGGCGTGCACCAGGACGTGTTCGCGAGCGAGCAGGCGCTGGTGGAACATGGTGCCGTGGATCGTGCCATCGCCGATCTTTCCGAACGCGGTCTGATCTACGAGGGCGTGCTGGAGCCGCCCAAGGGCAAGACGCCGGAGGATTGGGAGCCGCGTGCCCAGACGCTGTTCCGCGCCACCGCCTTCGGCGATGACGTGGATCGTCCGCTGCGCAAATCCGATGGCAGCAACACGTATTTCGCCAACGACATCGCCTATCACGCCGACAAGATCGCGCGTGGCTTCCCGACGCTGATCGATGTCTGGGGCGCCGATCACGGCGGCTACGTGTCGCGCATGAAGGCCGCCGTGGCCGCGATTTCCGGCGGTGCGGCGGGGCTGGAGGTGGTGCTGTGCCAGATCGTGCATGTGCTGAAGGACGGCCAGCCGGTGCGTATGTCCAAGCGGGCCGGCACCTACGTGACGTTGCGTGACCTGATCGACTGGGTCGGGCGGGACGTGGTGCGGTTCATCATGCTGACCCGCAAATCCGACGCCCAGATGGAATTCGATCTCGACCAGGCGGTGGCGCAGACGCGGGAGAACCCGGTGTTCTACGTGCAGTATGCCCATGCCCGCTGCCGGTCGGTGCTGCGCGCCGGCGCCGAGGCGTACGGGGCGGCGGCGCTGGCCGAGGCGGCGCTCGCCGAAATGCCGCTCGACAGTCTGGCGGCGGAGGCCGAGCTCGCCCTGATCCGCCGCCTGGCGGCCTGGCCGCGGGCGGTGGAAGCCGCCGCCCTGGCGCGGGAGCCGCACCGGATTGCGTTTTTCCTCTATGATCTAGCGGCCGACTTTCATATGCTATGGAACAAAGGTAGGGACGAATCGACCTTGCGATTCCTGCAGGCGGACCGTGCCCGGGAAACCCATGCACGGCTCGCTTTGGTGGCGGCAACCGCGGTGGTGATCCGCTCGGGCCTTGCCCTGATGGGGGTCACGCCGGTCGAGGAGATGCGATAGGACGTGGCTGAGGATCTGGACATCCCGCTGCCCGGCCCGGGCAGCCTGTATCGGGCGTCGCGGTCGGGGGGGAATTTCGACCCGGCGACGCGCAAGCTCGCTCTGCTGGCCGGCGGGATCGGCCTCGGGGTGCTGCTGGTGGCGGGGCTGGGCAGTGCGGTGCTGCGCCATCGCAGCAGCAATATCCCGGTGATCGAGGCCGATGGCCGTCCGGTCAAGGTCAAGCCCGACAATCCTGGCGGCCTGCAGGTGAGCGGCCAGGACGATGCCATCCTCTCGGGCCAGGCCGGCGATACGACGGATGCGCTGGCGCCGCCGCCCGAAACCCCGGCGCCGCAGGCGTTGAAATCCCAGGAAGCCGCCCGCGCCGCCGCGGTGCAAGCGGCCGGTGCCACAGCGCCGGCCCCTGCCGGCGCCGCGTCAGCCGGCCTGCCGGACAGCGCCCCGTCGGGGGCGGCGCCGCCGGCGCAGAGCGTCTCGCTGCCGCAAAGCCTGCCCGCCGCGCCGGAGCCGCCGATTTCCGGCCTGCCGGAGGCGCACACGCCCCATCCCGCCCCGTCGCATGAAGCGGCCCATGGGCTCCAGGTGCAATTCGCCGCGCTCGGCGCGCAAGCCGCGGCGCTGGCAGAATGGCACCAGCTGTCCCGGCGGATGCCCGAGGTGCTGGGCGGCCGCAAGCCGGAAGTCACCCGCTTCGAGCATGACGGCCATACGTTCTGGCGGCTGCGCACCGGCGGATTCGCGGATGCGACGAAGGCGGCGAGCTTCTGCGAGAAGGTGCGGGCCAAGGGCGGCGGCTGCTCGGTCGCGCGTTTCTGACTGGTCGGGGTAGCGGCGCGACCTTGCAGCACGACGCCGCCGCGCCGTGAAGGCCGCGATCATCGGCATTGCCGGCGCATCCCTGTCCGAGGCCGAGGCGGCGCTGATCGGCGAACATGCCCCCGCAGGGGTGATCCTGTTCGCCCGCAATGTCGTGGACCCCGCCCAACTCTGCGCGCTGACCGCCGCGCTGCGCCGCGTGCTGGGCCCGCAGGCGGTGCTGATGGTCGATCAGGAAGGCGGCCGGGTGGCGCGGCTGCGGCCGCCGCACTGGCGGGCGCATCCCTCGGCCGCGCGGCTGGGGGCAGTGTTCGCGGCCGATCCGTCCGCCGGGCTGCGGGCCGCCTGGCTGAGCGGGGCGCTGATCGGCGCCGAATGCGCACAGGCGGGCTTCGACGTGGTGGCGGCTCCGGTACTCGATCTGCGCTGGCCCGGCGCGCATGAGGGCGTGGTGGGCGACCGCGCCTTCGCCGCCGATCCCGAAGCGGTGGCGGCGATGGGGGGGGCCTTCGCCGCGGGGCTGCTGGCCGCCGGGGTGCAGCCGGTGGCCAAGCACATCCCCGGCCATGGCCGCGCGCGGGTCGACAGCCATCTGG
>DAICZL010000009.1 GCA_027311165.1 bacterium | reverse complement strand
ACGGCGGCCGTAACTATAACGGTCCTAAGGTAGCGAAATTCCTTGTCGGGTAAGTTCCGACCTGCACGAATGGCGTAACGATGGCCACACTGTCTCCTCCCGAGACTCAGCGAAGTTGAAATGTTTGTGATGATGCAATCTCCCCGCGGAAAGACGGAAAGACCCCATGAACCTTTACTGTAGCTTTGCATTGAATTTTGAACAGATCTGTGTAGGATAGGTGGGAGGCTTTGAAGCCGGGATGCTAGTTCCGGTGGAGCCAACCTTGAAATACCACCCTGAACTCTTCTGATATCTAACCGCGACCGGTCATCCCGGTCCGGGACCCTGCATGGTGGGCAGTTTGACTGGGGCGGTCGCCTCCCAAAGAGTAACGGAGGCGCGCGATGGTAGGCTCAGTCCGGTCGGAAATCGGACGTTGAGTGCAATGGCATAAGCCTGCCTGACTGCGAGACTGACAAGTCGAGCAGAGACGAAAGTCGGTCATAGTGATCCGGTGGTCCCGAGTGGGTGGGCCATCGCTCAACGAATAAAAGGTACGCCGGGGATAACAGGCTGATACTTCCCAAGAGTCCATATCGACGGAAGTGTTTGGCACCTCGATGTCGACTCATCACATCCTGGGGCTGGAGAAGGTCCCAAGGGTTCGGCTGTTCGCCGATTAAAGTGGTACGTGAGCTGGGTTTAGAACGTCGTGAGACAGTTCGGTCCCTATCTGCCGTGGGTGAAGGAGACTTGAGAGGAGCTGTCCCTAGTACGAGAGGACCGGGATGGACGCACCTCTGGTGCACCGGTTGTCGCGCCAGCGGCACGGCCGGGTAGCTATGTGCGGACGGGATAACCGCTGAAAGCATCTAAGCGGGAAACCCACCTCGAAACCAGGTCTCCCTGAGGGCCGTGAAAGACCATCACGTCGATAGGCCAGATGTGTACGGGCGGCAACGCCCTTAGCTAACTGGTCCTAATCGCCCGATCGGCTCGATGTCACCACCCCGCGCAGCAGTCATCCACACGATGACCAAACGCACAAAACGCCACCCCAACACAGCACAACAATCCTCACGCAAACACGCACCAGTCCCTCGTTCGCCCAGACCAACCCAATTCATGGGTGGCCCGGACGACCTGGTGGCCATGGCGGGGAGCCTGCACCCGATCCCATCCCGAACTCGGCCGTGAAAACCCCCAGCGCCCATGGTACTGCGTCTCAAGACGCGGGAGAGTAGGTAGCCGCCAGGTCCTCCAGACCACCCATCAAAATCTACCACCGCGGGGTGGAGCAGCCCGGTAGCTCGTCAGGCTCATAACCTGAAGGTCACAGGTTCAAATCCTGTCCCCGCAACCATCTCTATGACCAACGCGGCCTACACAAATACGTAGGCCGACGCAGGATCGCTCCGCGTTCTCCCAAGGGGCGTAGCCTCTGGCACGCAAGGCCCCCGATATGACCGATCGCAGCGAAGGCGACCTCAATCAGGGGAACGCCCGCGAGCGATGGTGCGCCGAGCAGATCGATCCGGCGACCCGCGCCCTGCTCGCCGAGGACGAGCGCTATTTCCTCCGCCAGGCGCTCTCCACCCCCTGCCTCGACGTGGTGGAGCGTGCCGAGGGCGCCTATCTGATCGATGCCGCCGGGCGGCGTATCCTCGATTTCCATGGCAACAGTGTCCACCAGGTCGGACATGGTCATCCGCGCGTGGTTGCGGCGGTGATCGGCCAGCTGCAGGCGCTGCCCTTCTCCCCCCGCCGCTACGCCAACCGGATCGCCACCGAACTGGCAAGGCGGCTGACCGGGCTCGCCCCGTTTCAGCCGGCCAGGCTGCTGCTCGCGCCCGGCGGCACCGCGGCGATCGGCATGGCGCTGAAGCTCGCCCGTGCCGCGACCGGGCGGCACAAGACGATCTCGATGTGGGAGAGTTTCCACGGCGCCTCGCTCGACGCCATCTCGGTGGGGGGCGAGGCGATCTTCCGCCGCGACGCCGGCCCGCTGCTGCCGGGCACCGAGCACGTGCCCCCGCCCGGCCTCGCCCGCCGGTTCTTCGGCGACGACGAGCGCGCGTCCGACCGGCTGGCCGATTATATCGACTATATGCTGGAGGTGCAGGGCGATGTCGGCGCGGTGATCGCCGAGCCGATGCGCTGGACCACGGTCGAGCCGCCGCCTCCGGGCTTCTGGCCGCGGGTGCGGGCGAGCTGCGACCGCCATGGCGCGTTGCTGATCTTCGACGAGATCCCGAGCGGCCTCGGCCGCACCGGCACCATGTTCGCGGCCGAACAGACCGGCTGCGTGCCGGACATGCTGGTGCTGGGCAAGGGCCTGGGCGGCGGGGTGTTCCCGCTCGCCGCGCTGATCGCCCGGGCCGGCCTCGATGTCGCCGCAGACCGGGCGATCGGCCATTATACCCATGAAAAGACGCCGGTCGGCTGCGCCGCTGCGCTCGCCACACTCGATGTCATTGCCGAGGAAGCACTCGTCGCCCGCGCCGCCACGCTCGGTGCCGCCGCGCTCGACCGGCTGCGGGGGATGCTGGCCAACCACGAAGCGGTGCGGGCGGTACGTGGCATGGGGCTGTATTTCGGCGTCGAACTCCACGATCCGGCGCTGGCCGAGACGGTGTTGTATCGCTGCCTGGCGCGCGGGCTGAGCTTCAAGCTGGGCGGCGGCACGGTACTGACCCTGTGCCCGCCGCTCACCATTGCCGAAAACGACCTCTTTCGTGCCTTCGCGATCGTGCAGGGCGCGTTGTCAGCCGCCTGAACGATCGATCTTCTTCGCGCGACCGCCGGGGATGCGGCGCTCGCCCGTCCGAAATCCGGCCCCGGGATTCATGCCCTTCCGGGCCAACGCCAGTCACGCACCTCCGGCAGGTCGGTGCCATGCGCGACGATGTAGCGCTCGTGGTCGATCAGCTTGTCGCGGATCGCCTGTTTGGCATAGACCGCGGCGGCGCCCAGTGTCGGAACATGATCGATCACCGCCTCGACGAGATGAAAGCGGTCCAGACGGTTCCGCACGACCATGTCGAAGGGCGTGGTGGTGCTGCCCTCCTCTTCGAAGCCGCGCACATGGATGTTGTCGTGATTGGCGCGCTTGTAGGTCAGGCGGTGGATCAGCGCTGGATAGCCGTGATAAGCGAAGATCACCGGCCTGTTGCGCGTGAACAGGGCATCGAAGTCAGTCTCGGTCAGCCCGTGCGGATGCACGGTATTGGGCTGCAGCGTCATGAGATCGACGACATTGATCACCCGCACCGTCAATGCCGGGAAATGCTGGTGCAGCAGATCGACCGCGGCCAGGGTCTCCAGCGTCGGTACGTCCCCTGCGCAGGCCATCACCACGTCGGGCTCGCTGCCCCGATCGTTGCTGGCCCATTCCCAGATACCGATGCCCTGGGTGCAATGCCTGATGGCGGCGTCGATGTCGAGCCATTGCGGCTGGGGCTGCTTGCCCGCAACGATGACATTGATCCGGTCCCAGCTGCGCAGGCAATGATCGGCCACGAACAGCAGGGTATTGGCGTCGGGCGGGAAATAGACCCGCACGATGTCCGCCTTCTTGTTGACCACGAGGTCGACGAAGCCGGGATCCTGATGGCTGAATCCATTGTGGTCCTGGCGCCAGACATGCGAGGTCAGCAGATAGTTCAACGACGCGATCGGGCGTCGCCATTCGACTTCCTGCGCCGTTTTCAGCCATTTGGCATGCTGGTTGAACATCGAATCGACGATGTGGATGAACGCTTCGTAGCAACTGAGCATTCCATGACGTCCGGTGAGCAGATACCCTTCCAGCCAGCCCTGGCAGGTATGCTCGCTGAGGATCTCCATCACCCGCCCGTCGATGCTCAGATGCTCATCGTCATCTTGCGTGGTCGCCGCGTTCCACGTTCTGCCGGTCACCTCGAACAGGTCCTGCAGCCGGTTCGATGCCGTCTCGTCAGGACCGAACACCCGGAAATTGCGTGTCCCGGCATTGATCCGCATCACCTCGCGCAGAAGGGCGCCCAGCGCCTTCGTGGCTTCGCCGTCGGTCTGGCCCGGATGGATCACGGGTAGCGCCAGATCCTCGAATCGCGGCATCCGCAGGGGGCGCATCAACGCACCGCCATTGGCATGGGGGTTGGCGCTCATCCGCCGCTCGCCGCAAGGCGCCAGCGCCGCGATCTCCGGCCGCAGCCGCCCGGCTTCGTCGAACAGTTCCCCGGCCCGGTAGGAGCCCATCCAGTCGGCGAGGGTCTGCAGATGCCCGGGCCTGTCGAGGGTGAACGGCACCTGGTGCGCGCGCCAGGACCCTTCCGCCTTGTGCCCATCGACTGTTTTCGGTCCGGTCCATCCTTTGGGGCTGCGCAGCACGATCATCGGCCAATGCGGGCGGCCCTGTGCCGTTCCGCTGCGCGCTGCGTGCTGGATGGCCCCGATCCTGGCGAAGGCCGTATCCATGGCCGCCGCCATCTGCTGGTGCATCCGTTCGGGGTCTTCGCCCTCCACGAAGATCGGCCGATAGCCGAAGCCTTCGATCAGCTTGCCGAGCTCCTCCGAGCCGATCCGCGCCAGCACCGTGGGATTGGCGATCTTGAAGCCGTTGAGATGCAGGATGGGCAGGACCGCACCGTCGGCGGCAGGGTTGAGGAATTTGTTGCCGTGCCAGGACGTGGCGAGCGGCCCTGTTTCGGCTTCGCCATCCCCGATCACGCAGGCGACGATCAGATCGGGGTTGTCGAACGCCGCTCCGAAAGCGTGCGACAGCGAGTAGCCGAGCTCGCCGCCTTCATGGATGGAGCCGGGGGTCTGCGGGGCGGCATGGCTCGGAATGCCGCCGGGGAAGGAAAACTGCCGGAACAGCCGGCCCATCCCAGCCTCGTCCTGGGAAATGTCGGGGTAGAGTTCGCTGTAGGTGCCTTCGAGCCAGGTATTGGCCACAACCCCCGGTGCGCCGTGACCCGGACCGGCGATGAACAGGACAGAGTGATCCTGCGCCTTGATGACGCGGTTGAGGTGCACGTAGATGAAGTTCAGCCCCGGCGTCGTCCCCCAATGCCCGAGCAGCCGCGGCTTGACATGCTCGAGCTTCAGCGGCTCGCGCAAAAGCGGATTCGCCAGTAAATAAATCTGGCCTACCGAAAGGTAATTCGCAGCCCGCCACCAGGCCTGCATCAACCGCAGCTGCTCCGGCGACAATGGAGTTTGCGGGATTACGAGGTCTTCTTGCTTGGGGGGAGGACTCATACGGGATATCTCCTTACCGGGTTGCGCCGGCCATGGGGAAGGAACCTCGTCTCTTCAATTTCGGCCGCTCCGGTCTCCAGCAGATAACCCGGCCGGGCTGGGGGAGGGTGCTTCATCCATGCAGCGCCCGCAGCGCCTGGACATCCTTGATCTCGATCCGCCGGGCCGTCACCAGAGTGATCAGGCCATCACGCTCCAGCTGGGACAATGTCCGCGACACGGTCTCGATCGTGAGGCCGAGATAGTCGGCGATGTCCTGGCGGGTCATCGCGAGGGTGACGGTGGTCGATGCCGGCGCCCTCTGCCCCCATTCGATCAGGAACGAAGCGACTTTCTCCACAGCGCTGCGCCGGCCGAGCAGCAGAGCATGCTCCCGCGCCCGGTTCATGCTCTGCAGGGCGACCAAGAACAGTTGCTGGGACAGGGTCTCGTTGCCAGGAGCGCGCTTTTCGACCCCGCGCCGGCGATAGGCGATCACCATGCAGTCGCAGACCGCCTCGGCCGATACCTGGTAGTGCTGGCTGGTCTCGAGACCGAAGATATCGCCGGCGATGTGGAAATCATCGATCTGGCGGCGGCCGTCGCCGTGAAATCTGCAGGTGCGGATCACCCCCGACGCGACCTTGAACAGGAACTCTGCCTGGTCGCCCTCCCCGAAAACCTGCTGGTCCTGGGTGAAGTGCAGCACTGAACCCGTGCTGGCCAGCCCGACATCGTCGATCGCCAGGCTGGCTGCCTCATTCGGTTCCCAGCTCCGGGGTGCGATCGCGTCATGCACCACAGGAAAAGTCGCGGCGGTGGCGGGTGCGAGTTGATTTGACATTGGCATCACCAGGATCCGTGGTGACATTCTTTCTACTGCCCCGGAGGGCGGCCGAGTATTGTGTTATCCACTACGGGATTCTACGTAGAAACCCGGGCGGTCGGCCAGACCGTGGCGCAAGCCAGTGTCCTGCCCTCGAAGTTCGCGGTTCCTCACCGCGAAGTTCGGGGATAAGCAGGCCACTGAAAACAAGGAGCTGGTGTCCCGGTTCCGACCACATTTCAATGCTGCGAATTTCGGAATCGGGACACTAGCCCCGCACGCCGAGTATCTCCTGGATGCTCTCGATGAGCGTGCTGTCCAGCAGCGGCTTCTCGACCACGTGACGGACCCCGATGGCCGCGGCGCGTCGGCACAACGCGGCGCTGGCGAGGTTGGTGATGAGAACGACCGGCACCACGTGCCGGCGGGCCCGCAATTCGGCGATGACCTGGAAGCCGTCCATCACCGGCATTTCGTAATGCACGACGAGGCACGCCGCCTCCGGCAGGCGCGGATGCATCAGCAGTTCAGCGCCGCCGCTGCAGGCGTGGACCTCCAGATCCTCGAGTTCAAGCGCGAATTTCAGCGACTCGCGGAGTGCCAGATCGTCGTCCACGACGAGGACGAGATGCTGCCCTTCAGACATTTCTAGGAGCTCCACTTTCCCGCCGGCGCCGAAGATCAACGTACAGGGGGAAGGTTTATACTGGCGGGGTGAACCGGCGGCCTTGATGTAGCGCAATGCCTTGGCCGGCCGTTGCCTGGGTGCAGCCGCAGGGAGGCTGCCGCTTTCACTTTCCCGGAGGCAGCTGGGCCAGAAGAGCCATGCGCACGAGCTCCGGCAAGCTGCCGGCCCCCATCTTGGTCATGACGTTCGCCCGATGCACCTCGACGGTCCGTGCGCTGAGTTTCAGGTCATAGGCGATGGTCTTGTTGGGAAGTCCGGCCAGAATTCCCTGCAGTACTTCGTGCTCCCTTGCAGTCAGGGTCTTGATCTTCTCACGAATATTCGTGACCTCCGCTTCCCGCTGTCCCGCCTGGTCGTAACGGTCGAGCGCTATCTGCACCGCGGAAAGGAGAACTTCATCGTCGAAGGGCTTTTCGATGAAATCGACCGCGCCCGCTTTCATCGCCTCTACCGCCAGGCGCACATCCCCATGCCCCGTCATGATGATCATTGGCAATCTGACCCCAAGACTACTCAGGCGACGCTGCAGTTCCAGCCCGTCTGTCCCAGGCATCCTGACATCGCTGACGATACATCCTGGCTGTATATCCGGAAGTGCTTCAAGAAATGCATCCGCAGACTGGTAAGATCGCACTGCCAGACCTGCCGTTGCCAAAGAAAATGCCAAAGATTGGCGAACACTGTCGTCATCGTCGATCAGATGGATCACAGCGCTAGTGCGCACTGTCCGGATCCTCTTCCTGGGTTCTCAGGGTCAGGTGGAAAATGGTTCCGCCGGCTGGATTCGCTTCCGCCCACATGCGCCCGTTATGCGCCTCGACGATCGTGCGGGAGATCGACAATCCCACGCCCATTCCATGCGCCTTGGTCGTGACGAACGGCCGGAACAACTGCGCACGGATGTCATCGGCGATGCCGGTGCCGGTATCGGCGACGCTGATCTGCGCGGTCTGGGCATCGATCTGGCGGGTTGACAGCGTCAGCTGGCGGTTTGCGCAGTCCTGCATCGCCTCCAGGGCGTTGCGGATCAGATTGAGCAGGACCTGCTGGATCTGGATCTTGTCGGCGAAGACGTATTCGGCCCTTGGATCGAGGGCATAGGACACATGCACGCCGGTCTCCTTCACGCCGACCAGGGCGAGACCGCTCGCCTCCTCGATCAGCCTGGGCAGATTCTCGAGCTGCCGCGCGCTCTCACCCCGGGAAACGAATTCCCGCAGACGCCGGATGATGTCCCCGGCGCGCAGCGCCTGCTCCATCGCCCGCCCCATGGCGTCGCGGACCATCGGCAGCGATTCATTCTGCCCGCCATCGAGGAGGCGTCGACCGCCATTCAGATAATTCGCGACCGCGGAGAGCGGCTGGTTGAGTTCGTGCGCGAGCGTCGATGCCATCTCTCCGAGTGCCGTGAATCGCGACATATGAAACAATTCCGCCTGCAGCTCCTGAAGGCGCTTCTGGGTCTGCTGACGTTCGGTGAGATCGCGCACGAAGCCGGTGAAGAAGCGGTGCGCGCCGGATCGAACCTCGCCGACCGAGAGCTCCATGGGGAAGGTCGAGCCATCCTTCCGCCGCCCGACGACCAGGCGGCCGATGCCGATCACCCGCCGCTGCCCGGTGGTCATGTAGTGGGTCATGTAGCCGTCATGCTCGTCGCGATAGGGCGCCGGCATCAGCATGCTGACATTGCGGCCGAGCACGTCCTGCGGCTCGTAGCCGAACAGCCGCGCGGCGGTCATGCTGAAGGACCGGATCACGCCCTGCGGATCGATCACGATCATGCCATCCAGCACCGTTTCCAGTACCGCGTGCAGATGGGCCTCGCGCTCGGCCAGCTCGGTCTCCGAACGCCTCGCTTCCGTCCTGTCGCGGACCACGATCGACGCCCCGCAGAGACGCCCCGATCCGTCCCCGTACGGCGCCATCGTCAAAGAGACATCGATGATGGCGCCATCCTTGCGCCGTCGCCTGGTCTCGGCATGGGCGATCCGCTCGCCGCGTCGAAGCCTTTCCTGGAAGCTGGCGGCTTCTTGCTGATGGTCCGGGGGCAGCAGGATCGCTAGCGACCCACCGATCATCTCCCCGGCCAGATAGCCGAAAAGTCCCTCGGCACCGGGATTCCAATCGGTGATGATCCCATCGAGTGTCGTGGCGATGATCGCGTCATCGGAGACATCCAGGATGGCGGCGAGGCGACTGGTGGCAGCGTCCGCCGCCTTGCCCCGGCTGATATCGAACAGGACGCCGTGGAGTTCCTCTCCGCCGCCCGGACCGACACCGCGCCGCCCGCAGATCCGCAGCCACCGTCCGGCTCCGCCCGCCTGGAGCGTGCGGAAGTCGCTCTCCGATGTCTCCGCGCCAGCCTGGACCGCGCGGAGCATGTGAGCGATCCCGTCCCGGTCCTCGGGATGCACAAGCCCGAGCAATCCATCACCGGTCAGGCTGTCCCCGGTCACGCCGAGCAGAGCGCCCGCCTCGCTGGAGAGATACAGCCGCTCCGCCGAGGGTTCCCAGCGCCAGACCCCCATCCCCGCCACTCCCATGGCAAGGCAGAGCGCTTCATGGCGCGCCGGCAGGTTCGCCCGGTCTTCGTGGACGCGCGCGCTCATCCAAGCTCCCGATCCTGAGCGGTCCAGCCGATCGGAGGAGTATGCCTTCTTTCGCTACCTCCCGCATCCCTTGCGGCGCGCCGACCCCCGGCATCGCCGGGGATCGACGCCGCGGCCGCGGATCAGCTGGCCAGCAATTCCCGAAGCGCGCTGTCGAGGGTCGCGATATCGGCCGGGCTGGTGCCTGGCCCGCCGGCGAAATGCCCCCAGACCGTCTCGATCGTCCGCAATTCGGCGTTGGGCATGTGCGCCACCTCGAAGGCGTTGTCCTCGGGTGGGAAATACAGATCGGTCGAGGCCGGCATGACGATCGCCTTGGCCTTGATCGCGCCCAGGGCCTTGACGAAATCGCCCTTGAAGATCTCGTTGTTGCTGATATCGCCGTTCTGCCAGGTCCATAGCATCAGCAGCAGATTATTGGCATCGCGCGGCAGGAAGATGCCTTCCCAGAAGCCCACCAGGAAGTCCTCCAGCGAGGCATAGCCCATCGCGGTGATGTCGAGCCTCTGGCGGTAGAAGGCCTGGCTGAAGCCCCAGCCGGCATAGACCCGCGCCATTGCGCGCAATCCCTTGGTTGGCGGTGCCTCGTACCATCCATTGTTGTAGGCGGCATCGGCCTGCAGCGACGCCTTGACGCCCTCCAGGAACACGAAATTATGCCGCGAGCATTTCGCCGACCCCTGGAACGGCAGAATCCGCTTGACCATGTCGGGATACAGCGCACCCCAGTGATAGGTCTGCAATGCGCCCATCGACCAGCCGGTCACCAGTTCCAGCGAGTCGATGCCGAACTTCTCGTGCACCAGGCGATATTGCTGCCGCACGTTGTCATAGGCGGTCACGTTGGGAAACCGCCCACGATCGATCGGCGCCGGCGTGTTGCTCGGGGAGCTAGACAGGCCGTTGCCGAACATGTTGGGGACGATAATGAAATATTTGCGCGGATCGAGCGCCATGCCCTCGCCGATCAGCCACTCGTTCTCGTAGTGCTGTCCCGAGTACCAGGTGGGATAGACGATCGCATTGTCCTTCGCCGGGCTCAGCGTGCCATAGGTCTTGTAAGCGAGCCTTGCGTTGCGGATGGTCTGCTGCGACTGCAGCACGATGTCGCCAAGTTCGAACATCTCATAGTCAGCCATGTCGTTCTCCTTTGTCACTCAGTCCGTTGCCGCCGGGATGCGACCCGCCCATGCGCCTGCGGCTAGTCGGCGGCGAGAGCGTGCATCTCGTCCAGGTCCCACCAGGCGCAGGCGCGGTCGGCGATCCCGATGGGGGCGGCGAAATAGTCGCCCTCTTCGACATAGGCGACGAACAGATCGTCCTTGTCGCCGCTCCCATCAGGACGGATCGTGACCTTCACGAACGTGCCCTGGTATTCGACCGCCCGCACCAGGCCGGTAATGGCGTTGAAGGCCGGAGGCGCCGCGCTGTCCCGGGCCAGGCGCACATGGTCCCGACGCACCGCGAAAGCCAGGCGTTGCCCGACCGGGCGGACGCTGCCGCCCAGCCGCAGACGGAACCCGCGGCCGCCCTCGTCACGCAGCGTGGCGATGCCGTCCTCGACCGCCTCGAGCCTGCCGAACAGCACGTTCTGCCCGCCCATGAACCGAGCGACATAGGCGCTGCGTGGTTCGGCATAGACGGTGCGTGCCGGATCGGACTGCACGACATGGCCGCGATCCATCACCACCACCTGATCCGCCACGGCGACGGCTTCCAGCTGCGTATGGGTGACATGGATGAAGGTGATGCCGAGCTGTCGCTGCAGCTCCCGCAGCTCGCTACGCATCTGCAGCCGCAGAAACTCATCGAGCGCCGAGAGCGGCTCGTCGTGCAGCAGCACACGCGGACGGGTGATGATGGCCCGGGCGAGCGCCACGCGCTGCTGCTGCCCGCCCGAAAGCTGCGAGGGCAGTCTCTCGGAAAGTTCGGTGAGCTGCACCTGCTCGATCACACGATCGGCCTCCCGATAGCGATCCTTCTTGTTGATGCCGCGCACCCGCAGCGTGAAGGCGACATTGTCGCGGACCGACAGATGGGGGAACAGCGCATAGTTCTGAAACATCATCGCGGTGCCGCGCGCGCGGGGGGACAGTCCGACCACGTCCGTGCCATCGATCAGGATTTCGCCTTCGCTCGGCGTCTCGTGTCCGGCGATCATCCGCAGCATCGTCGTCTTGCCGCAGCCGCTGGGCCCGAGCAGGCAGCAATAGGTGCCGCTGCCGATCTTCAGATTGATGCCATCCACCGGCAGCGTGCCATCGCCATATCGCTTGACGATACCCGCCAGTTCGACGCCGCCGCGTCCGCCGGAGGCCATCTCCGGCTCTGCAAGGACCGATGCCATCCTCCGTCTCAGCTCCGGCCCGTGACGCTGCCCAGCCGGCGGCGCTGGATCAGCGCGATGGCCCCCAGGGAGACGCCGATCACCAGGAATGAAAGCGCGGTCGTCAGAGTGCCGAGGGCGTAGATGGAGGGAGAGGTCACGTTCTGCGTCATGCTCCAGATCTCGATCGGCACGGTGTTGGTGGATCCGGTCGTCTGCAATGTGCGCGCGAATTCATCATAGGACAGGGTGAAGCCGAACAGTGCGACCGCGATCATGCCTGGCAGCAGGATCGGGATCACCACCAGGACCATCGTCTGCAGCTGGCTCGCGCCGAGGTCACGAGCCGCTTCCTCGTAGCTTCGGTTGAACCGGCCGAAGATCGCGAACATGATGAGCAGCCCGAATGGCAGCGTCCAGGACAGTTGAGCCCCGAGCGCCGAGGTATACCAGCTGGTTTCCCACCCGAGCAGCTGGAACATCAGGCCGATGCCGATGCTCAGGACGTAGCCGGGTGCGACGAGGCTGGCGATCACCAGGTAGAACAGCACCCCGCTCCCCGGAAAGCGGTTGCGGAACGCGAGTCCGCCGGCGAGCGAAATCACCACCGTCAGCACCATTACGATCAGTGCCAGGGGA
This sequence comes from bacterium, assembly GCA_027311165.1. Classification (GTDB taxonomy): domain Bacteria; phylum Pseudomonadota; class Alphaproteobacteria; order Acetobacterales; family Acetobacteraceae; genus DAICZL01. The sequence goes on along the minus strand of DAICZL010000009.1, from coordinate 3,514 downwards.
ATGGAACGCGACAGTGCCCCCATCAGATCGCCGGTGTCGCCCTGCTGGATCAGCTGTTCGAACCAGTGCAGGCTTGCGCCGCGCATCGGAAAGGACAGGCCGCCCTGCGGACCCTGGAAGGATAGCAGATAGATGCAGACCATCGGTCCGTACAGGAACACCACATACGCCGCGAACACCGCACCGAGCGCATAGAAGGGCCAGCCCCGCCGGTCGGCCGAGAATTGCGATCGCCTCATCGGCTGCTCACCAGCTCCTGGCGCACATCGACCAGACGCAGGATGGCCGCAACCATGATCGTGAGGATCAGCATCAGCACCGCCGCGCTGGCGGCGGCATGGGGAAACAGCAGCGTGGAGATGTCGTCATACATCGCCGAGACCACGGAGGCATCGGTGCCGCCGCTCATCACCTTGACCACATAGAAATCGCCCATCACCAGCGTCACGACGAAGATCGAGCCGAGCACGATGCCACTCTTGGTGAGTGGCAGCACCACCCAGAGCAGCGTCTGCCAGCGCGCGGCGCCGGCATCATGGGCCGCTTCGAACAGCGAGGGATCGATCCGGCTCATCGCGTTGAAGATCGGCACGATCATGAAGATGGTGAACAGATGGACATAGGAGATCACCACCGAGAAATCCGAGAACAGCAGCATCTGCAGGGGTTCGTGGATCACCCCGACCGCCATCAGGGCCTGGTTGATCACCCCCTGCTTGCCGAGCAGCGGCAGCCAGGAGATCATGCGAATGACATTGGAGGTCCAGAACGGCACGGTGCAGACGAGAAACAGCCCGATCGCGACCAGGCGATTGCGGACATGGAACACCAGGAATGCCGCCACCGAATAGCCGATCAGGAGCGTGCAGACCCAGGTCATCGCGGCGAGCTTGAGCATCGTGAGGTAGAGCGACAGCGTCAGATGCGATGACAGTACGCTGGCATAGTTCTCGAAAGTGAATGCAGGGATCACTTCGAAATTGTCGTAGCGGAACACGCTCACGGCCATCACGACCGCGAGCGGTGCCACCACGAACATCAACAGCACCAGCGCGAGTGGTGTGACCAGTGCGAAGGATTTCACGCGCGCCGGTGAGAGCCATGATGCGCCCGATCGGCGGGAAGCGGCCTTCACGGGCGGATCTCCAGCTCAGGCCGATTTGAATTCATTCCAGCGCTGGATCATATACTGGTTCTCGTCCATCACCGTGTTCCAGCAGGAGATGTTGGTGAAGCGTTCGATCAGCGATCCGCCATCGCGGATGGACCCGGCCTTGGCGATGGGCGCGCCATAGGGATCCTTGATGACATCGGTCGCAGGCTTGCCCGCATACCAGTAGTCATACTCGTTGGCGGACATGAACTGCTTCGCCGTTGACGGCACCGGACTGTAGTAGCCGTGGCGTGCCACGAAGGCGCCCTGCCAGCCGCCGTAGTACCAGTTCAGATATTCATAGGCTGCGTCGAGCTTTTTGCCGGAGAGGTGGCGCATCAGCCCCATCCCGTTGCACCAGCCGCGATAGCCTTCCTTGCCATCGGGGCGGATGTTCACCGGGGCATAGGTGCAGGGGATCCCCTTGGCCAGCACCGCGGTGACCGCCGGCGACCACATCGATTGCACGGTCACTTCACCGGCCGCCATCAATTCGACCGATTGCTCGAATGTCGTCCAGGTCGCGCGGAACTGCCCTTGCTTCTTCGCGTCGATCAGCGCGTTGATCGTCGTGTCGATCTCTGCGCGGGTCATGTTTCCTTTGTTCTTATAGACGATGTCGCCGCGCGATTCGAGCGCGAGCGCCGCGTCCATGATACCGATGTTCGGAACATCCAGGATCGCTGACTTGCCCTTGAACTTGGGGTCGAGCAGCTTCTTCCATTCGGTGATCGGCTCGCCGACGAGATCAGGCCGATAGCCGATCGAGTCCGCGTTGTAGACCTGCGGCAGGAATGTCATCCAGTCGTGCACGCCCTCGACGATCTTGGTCGAGTCCTTGCTGTCGATATACATCGCCTCGTAGGGAGAGATCCCCTGTCGGGAAACCTTCTTGCCGTCGTATTCGCCCTTGGTGAAGATCGGCAGGATGTTGTCGAACTGCTTGATCTTCTTGACATCGATGCCCTGGAGAATGCCGCGCGCGATGGCCACCTTGGTCTGCCAGCCTTCGAGATCGGGAATATCGACGCTGGTGGGCTGGGTGATGAAGCGGGTGATGGCGGTCGAGGTATCCAGATTCTGCATCACGACCTTGAAGCCGAGATCCTTCGCCGCCTGATCGCCGATTGCCTGCACCACCGAATAGGAGACACCGATATGGCGCAGGGTGATGTCCTTGATTTCCTGTGCCCAGATGGTCGGAAATCCGCCGATCGCGCCGGACCCTGCGGTGGCGCCGGCGAGCACGGCGGCGCTCTTCAGCAGGCCCCGGCGGGTCGGCCCGGGGGCCATGGCGGAAAGTCTCTTGCGGCCCATCTCTCGCCACTCCTTGCATTGCGAATGAAATCGACAGCCGGACCAGGTCAGGCCGGTGTCGGAATGAGAGGCCGGCCGCCGCAGTTTGTCTTTCCGCGGGCGAGCGCCGGATCACTCCTCGTGTCCACTCCTGACCTTCGCCATCAGCATCACCGTCACGCGCGCCCGCTCCTATACGTCGGATGACGTATAGGAGGGGCTGCTGCAAACGGTTCTGTATCGATCAGGATCGACCGGTCTGCCGCGGGGGGTGGTCAGCCCCGGCACCGCGTGGTGCGCGGCTGTGGCGGGATCACGCGCCGGTGCCGCCGGGCGCGGCTGCGCTGCGCCGGGATGGCGGTGGCGGCTCGCTCATTCGGCCGCGGTCCGGTCCTGATCCTGCAGGGCGCGATAGACGGTGTTGCGCGACACTCTGAGCCGGCGGGCGGTCTCGCTGACATTGCCGCCGCTCTCGCTGAACACGGTCAGGATGCTGCTGCGCTGCAGCGCCCGCAGGCCCGGCTCGGCCACTGGCGCCGGCGCGGCCGGCTCGCCGAGGGAAGCGACTGCCTCCCGGCCGATCACGCCGCAGGATTCGGCCAGGGTCAGCCGGGTCAGCGCGCTGCGCAGTTCGCGGATATTACCCGGCCAGGGGCGGCGGGCGAGACACTCGAGCGCTGCATCCGTCACCGTGAAGCCGGGCGCGATACGGGCCAGCAGATGGCGGGCGATCGCGGGGAAGTCGCTGCGCTGGGACAACGGCGGCAGGGTCACCTCGACAGTGTTGAGCCGGTAGAACAGGTCGGCGCGGAAGCGCCCCGCCGCCACCGCCGATTCCAGCCCGACATTGGTCGCGGCCACCAGCTGGATATCGACGCTGCGCCGCCGCCCCCGCCCACCGGCCGGACCGTCCAGTCGTCGAGCAGCCGCAGCAGCACCGCCTGTAGCAGCAGCGGCATCTCGCCGATCTCGTCCAGGAACATGGTGCCCCCATCGGCCTCCATCACCAGCCCGGGGGAGCCGCCACGGCGGGCCCCGGTGAAGGCGCCTTCGGCATGGCCGAAC
>DAICZL010000007.1 GCA_027311165.1 bacterium | reverse complement strand
GCGCTCGCGATCCAGCCGGTGGCGAAGGCGGTGAGTCCCACGGCGGCATAGCCGGCGAACTCGTTCAGCCCGACGGCGAGGCCGCGCGATTTCGGGCCGACCAGGTCGATCTTCATGTTCACCGTCATCGACCACGCGAGGCCCTGGCTGACACCAAGCAGCAGGTTGGCGGCGACGATCCAGTTCCAGGTCGGCGCCCAGATGATCATGAACGGCACCGGCAGCCCGACGACCCAGCCCAGCACCAGCACGTGCTTGCGGCCCCAGTTGTCGGCCAACTGGCCGGAGACAAGGTTGGTGAATGCCTTGGCGATGCCGAAGCTGGCGACGAAGGATGCCACGATCGCAGCCGAGGCGACGTGGAACGTCTCGCTCCCGATCAGCGGCACGACGGTGCGCTCCAGCCCGACCATGCCGCCGACCAGGGCGTTGATGAGCGCGAGCAGCGAAAACTGCCGCCAGTTCTCGCGTAGGCCGAGCTGGACGGCGGGTGCAACCCCGCTCACGCCGCGCGGCCGGCGTTGGCAGCGCGCAGTGCGGCGGCCTGCGGCGGTGGCGGCGGGATATCGGCCAGCATGGCCTGCACGAACGCGCCCTCGTCGTCGATGCCGAAGGCCCGGTTGTGGCGCTTCTCGAAGCCGATCGTCGAGGTCGGCTTGCCGGACAGCCCGCGCCCGCAGACCGAGCCGGAGAAGGCGCCGGGCAGCACCTCCAGATAGTCCGGCAGGGCGCGCAGCCGCCGGACGCTGGCGAACAGCGCCCGCGCCCCGGCCTCGGCGCTGGTGGCCAACTCCGTCCGGCCGAGATCGCCCACCATCAGCGTGTGCCCGGTGAGGGCGAACCACGGTTCCTCCCCGCGCGTGCGGTCGCGCACCAGCAGGCAGATGTGTTCCGGCGTGTGCCCGGGCGTGTGGACCACCTCGATCTCGACATTGCCGAGCGACAGCACCTCGCCGTCGGACGCCTCCTTGTGGGGGTAGGCCACGTCGGCGCCGGGGCCCAGCACGTACGGCGCGCCAGCGGCCTCGGCCAGCGCGCGGCCGGCGGAGAGGTGGTCGGCGTGCAAATGCGTGTCGATCACGAAGCGGATCTGCAGCCCCAGCGCCTCGGCGGCCCGCAGATAGGTCGCCGGGTCGCCTACCGGGTCCACCACGGCTCCGGCCGCCTTGCCGCCGCAGCCGAACAGGTAGGAGGCGGCGACCGGGTCAGTGTGAAGAAACTGGCGCAGAATCATGAAACCCTCCTTGTCGGCCGATCGGCCGGGCCGGTCCGACCGCGGCGCGGCGTTGCTTGACAGGTGCGGGCGTTGGCCCATACGATCCATTAAATGCTGGAATGATGGATGGATGATGTCAAGCGCCAATCCGAAACGCGCCGTGTTCGAGCAATTCGCCGTGGTCGCGCAGGCCCTCGCGAACGGACATCGGGTGGAACTGATCGAGCTCGTGGCGCAAGGCGAGCGAAGCGTGGAGGAGTTGGCCCGCCTCTCGGGCCTGACGGTCACGAACGCGTCGCAGCACCTGCATCTGTTGCGCCGGGCGGGGCTTGTGGTTGCCCGGCGCGCCGGCAAGTACGTGCTGTATCGGATCGCGGAGCGCGATGTGGTGGACCTGCTGATGGCGGTGCGTCGCACCGCCGAGCGTGGCGTCGCGGAAATCGACAAGATCGTGCAGAGCTATTTCCATGCGCGGGATTCGCTTGAGCCGGTGTCGCATGACGAGCTGGCCGCCCGGCTCCGCGACGGCGTGGTGACGCTGATCGACGTGCGACCGGGCGAGGAATTTGCCGCCGGCCACATCCCCGGCGCCGTGAACATCCAGCTCGACGAGTTGCCGCGACGGCTTGGCGAGTTGCCGGCGGACCGCACCGTCATTGCCTATTGCCGCGGTCCCTACTGTGTCTTTGCGTTCGAGGCCGTCGCAGCGCTTCGAGCCAAGGGCTACGACGCCCGCCGGCTGGCGGACGGTTACCCGCAATGGTGGGCGGCACGACGACCGGTCGCAGAGGCGGCTGCGTGATGTGACGACGCCGGTTCCACCCGAATGAGGAAGGGAACGAAATCGCGACAGATCCCCAGAACACCCTGACGAACGGCGTCGATGTCGGCAAGCTGCTTGCCACCATCGACGCCATCAAAGCGAACCCAAAGCTGGCGAACTTTCAGTTCCGTGCTGAGACTGAGTGGAAAAGCGGCGGACATAGCCGTACCCGGATCCAGAGCTTCCATGGAGCGGGCGCGGAGGATACGAGCCGCGGCAAGCCATTCGACATTGAGGCCGACGAGCCTCCGGTGCTGCTCGGCAACAATGCCGGTCCTAACGCGGTCGAAATCGTGCTGGCCGGACTCGCCTCCTGCCTCGCGGTCGGGTTTGCCTACAACGCCGCCGCGCGGGGCATTCGCATTGACGCGTTGACCCTTGGCCTCGCCGGCGACATCGACCTACATGGCTTCCTCGGCTTGTCGGACAAGGTCCGGCCCGGGTACCGGGACATCCGGGTGACTTGTCGCGTGAAGAGTGACGCCTCACGCGAGCAACTCATGGAAATGTTTGACTACGTCCAGAAAACTTCACCCGTGCTGGATATTGTCCGCAATCCCGTCGGTGTTTCGGTCGTGCTCGAAGCATGAACCGGGACATTGCGGCCGTTGTCTGCGCCCCGGGGTTAGTGGGCCGTGCCGCTTTCGGGAGGCCGCGGCACGAATGGAGGATGCGAGGATGAGGGCATTCTTCTCCTTCGCTCGCGCGGGGGGTGCGGCCGTCACGCTGGTGCCTGTCCGGGCCTGGGCGGAAACGCCCGTCGGACCCTACGGGTACGATCCGCCTATGATGTGGGGTTGGGGGTGGTACGGCATGATGTTCGGACCTTTGTTCATGATCCTGGTGCTTGTCGCGGTGATCGTGGTCGCCGTCCTTGCCGTCCGATGGCTCGGCGGTCCCTGGCAGGCCGCTGGGCCGCCGCTCCATCCGCCACCGGGCCGGACGGCGCTCGACATCCTCAGTGAGCGCTTCGCTCGCGGCGAGATCGACCAAGCCGAATACGAGGCAAAGCGGCGCCTGATTTCTCAGGTCTGACGGGTGCCTTATTAACCTTCCAGGGAAGGCGGCGTAGATTTTCGTCACCAACTTGCAGTCGGCTCACGTCGATGTCGGGCCGGCGTTTGAGATGCGCATTCATCATCTCCCGTGTGCATGAGTTGATGTTCGGGAGTAAGCGTGCGTGCCCTCATGAGGAAGCGGACCGTCCCGCTGCTTTTGTCGAGCTGACCAAGTCTGGGCATTGTGGGTAGCCACCGGTCGCGTATTGGGAGTCTCAGGATGCTGAACGCAAACACACAGATGGAGCAAACTGTCAGTGTCAGCCGCGGTGAATGGCTGGCGCCGGTCGGCACGGCAATGGCGATGCTCGCATGCTATGGAGTGTCCGCTGCGATAGGAGTCTTGTCCCTGATCGGAATTGGCGTCGCGCTCCCATTTCGGGCGCCGCTCATCATTCTATTTTCTGGAATTGCGGCGACCAGCCTGGCTGGTTCCTATAAGCGACACCACAGCCGCTCGGCTGTCGTCCTCGGTCTGGTCGGATTCATCTTGATTGCTGCAAGCATATTCCTTCCGCCAAGCCTGAACGCCGAAGCGCTCGGTATCGAAGGGGCAGGTTTCATATGCATGGTGGGCGGAAACATTCTGGCATTCCGGGCACGGCGGCAGTTAGGTTTGTCCTGTCGTGTTCCGCGCGCAGTGAGAACGTAAGCGGAATTCCGTAGCTGCGTTCTTGACGATCCCTTCGAGGGTGAGAAGCAACGCTGCGTCGGCGGCCGGCCTCACGGTGGAGGCCGCCGCCTTCCGACCCGCTGATCCACGTTCGCCGCCGAGGGACCATGCAAGATAAACCTGCCGCCTTCAGCATTCTGGCCAGCAAGCAGTACGGCGCACCCTCGGTGTTCCGGCCGGAGAACCTGCTGCGCGAGGCGCGCCGGCAGCGCGGCTTGCCGGACCAACCCGTGCCGGCGGTCTGCGCGCTGGACCCGGATGGCGACCTCGTGCGGGCGCTGCGTCGCACCGGGCTGGGGCGGCCGGCGCCGGGCTGGGCCTGCTACCACACCGAACTGCTGGTGACCTTGCATCAGGGGATCGAGATCGGTGTCGTCGGTCTGGCGGTGGGCGCGCCGTTCGCGGTGCTGGTTGCCGAACAGCTTTTCGCGTCCGGCTGCCGGCTGCTGCTCAGCGTCACCTCGGCCGGGCAGATCGTGCCGCGCGGGCCGACGCCCTATTTCGTGCTTATCGACCGGGCGCTGCGCGACGAGGGCACCAGCCATCACTACCTGCCGCCATCGCGGTTCGCCGAGGCCGACCCCGCGCTCGCCGATCGTGCCTTCGAAGCGATGGCGGGCCTGCCCGAGCCGATACATCGCGGCACAAGCTGGACCACCGACGCGCCCTATCGCGAGACCGAGGACGCGATCGCCGCGGCGGCCGAACATGGCGCGCTGGCGGTCGAGATGGAAGCCGCCGCGCTGTATGCGTTCGCCCGCGCCCGCGGCAAGCCGGTGCTGTGCTTCGCGCATGTGACCAACCAGATGGCGCGGATCGAGGGCGATTTCGAGAAAGGCGAAGCCGACGGCGCGGGCGAGGCGCTTGCTGTCATCGCGGCGGCCGCGCGCGGTTGCGGGTTCGCCTGACGATCAGCCCGCGTGCTCGTGCCGATGGTGCAGGTCCGGGTAATGCGGGTGCCGGTGTGCCAGCGGTGCGTGCCGGTGGGCATGGACATGCGGTTCGCCCGGCGGATCGTCTGGCGCGTGAGCGTGCCGGTGATGCTCGTCATGCGTGTGCGCGTGCTCGTGCGTGAGTTCCTCATGCACATGCGCATGCTCGTGCCGTTCGAGGAGATGCAGGGCAATGCCAATCGCCATCAGCAGCGCCGCGCCAAGCAGGCGGGCGGTGATCGGCTCGCCGAACAGCACCACGGCGACCGCGCCGCCGATGAAGGGCGCGGTCGAGAAATACGCGCCGGTGCGCGCGGTCCCAAGATGGCGCAAGGCCAGCACGAACAGCGTCAGGCTGACGCCATAGCCCAGGAAACCGATCAGCCCCGCGCCCAGCAGCGTGGTTGGGGCCGGCGGCACGGCCCCGCGCGCCAGCGCAAGGCCGAGAT
>DAICZL010000005.1 GCA_027311165.1 bacterium | reverse complement strand
CTCCTACAGTCCGGCATGGCGGCAGGGTCCGTCAACGCAAAACTGCCGCGCAGCCCTTCCTGGGGCTGGCCGCCCCCCGCGCCCTCATCCCGGCGGCGATGTGGCGGCACGACGATCTGCCGGACGGCGGGAACCAAACATTAGCAACGAGCCGGCAGACTGCACGCGGCCGGCGACCTGGCGGGCAATGAAGCCATGCCTTGCCGGCGGGGTCGGCCAGTGCCCGGCCGGGTTGCCACCCGCCACGACGCGGGTGGTCAGGCGGGGACCGACAGGCGAACGGGCGGGCCGTTCGCGGCGAAGGAGTGCGCGCGGGATGGGTCGGTGGTTCAGGCGGTCTCAGGATCGCGCAGCGAGCGAGTTGCGGCAGAAATACGACCGCGTGAAATCCTGGTTCGAATCCGCGATGACCATGATCGACAACGTGCCGGTGGCGGTGCTGTGGTACGATCCGTCCCAGCGCACATTCAGCTACGCCAATCTGTCCGCCAAGACGCTGCTGAAGGTCATCGGCCCGGCGGTGGGGCTGGAAACGGCGGAAGCGGTCGGCAAACCGGCCGTCGCGGTTCTGGCCGGCCAGCCGGACCTGGCCGCCGCGCTCGACCAGCCCTCCCGCCTGCCGATGGCCGTGGCGGCCCGTTTCGGGGATCGCCGCATCGTGCTGCGGGCGGTCGCGATCAGCGACAAGAACGGCCAGCATTGTGGTGTCCTGCTCAGCCTCGAGGATGTCACCGCGCGCGAGGCTCTGGCCCATGATTTCGAGATCGGGGTGCTGCGCACCGTGAGCGAGGTTCACGACGGCGCGGCGCTGATGCGCGTGCAGGCGCAGGGCATGCGCGCGAGCAGCGCCCGGGCGGCAGGATTGTCCGGCCAGGTACTCGCCGATGCCAATCAGGTGAGCGACAATGTCGCGACCGTGGCGGCAGCGGCGGAGCAGTTATCGGCCTCGGTCGGCGAGATCACCCGCCAGGTGAGCGACACCGCCGCCATCACCAGCGAGGCGGTCAGCCGCACCGAAGCCGCCAATGCCACGATCGGCCAGCTTGCCGAGACGGCGGCGCGCGTCGGCGATGTGACCCGGCTGATCAGCGACATCGCCGCGCGCACCAACCTGCTGGCCCTGAACGCCACCATCGAGGCCGCGCGGGCCGGTGAAGCGGGGCGCGGCTTCGCGGTCGTCGCCGGAGAGGTCAAAAGCCTGGCCAGCCAGACCGCCAGAGCGACCGAGGAGATCGCCGGACAGATGCAGCAGATGCACACCGTCACCGGCCAGACGGTCGCGGCGGTGCACGAGGTGGCCCAGACGATCGGCCGGATCAGCGCGATCGCTGCCACCATCGCAAGCGCCGTGGAACAGCAGGGTGCCGCCACCGCCGAGATCTCGCGCAACGTCCAGCATGCCGCGGCGGCCACCCGGGCGGTCAGTTCCGGCGTGGGATCGGTCACCCAGGCGACGGAGCAGACCGGGCTTGCGGCTGATCAGGTCGTCGGGTTCGTCGATGGTCTCAGCACCCAGACCGCGTCCATGCGCGGCGCGGTCGAGGCGTTCCTGGCCGAGATCAGGGCCGCGTGAGGCCTCACCACCGTGCTGGCGGTGTTGCGCCGCCGCTCAACGGCTGGTGGGCGACGCCACCGTGTCCGACCAGCCGGTGCCATAGGTCAGGGTGAGGGCGTGGTTGGCCGGGGCTTCGGCCACCTCGTCATAGCTGCGGCTGCGTGCGGAGGCCGGGCGCAGGTCACGCGGGGGCGGGTTGAGCACCGGGGCCGGCAGCACTTCGGCGCTGGCCTGCAGTTCCCCGCCCTGGTCGGGGCGAGGATAGATGAACCCATGGGTTGGATAGATGCTGCCGAACTCTCCGCTATGGCCGAGCGCCACGCGCACCGCCGTCCAGTCGTTATTGTCGGATACGTCCACCACCAGGATCCCCCGGCTGACCCCGCCGCGCCGGGCGCCGGGACCGGACCAGTTGGCATGGTCGATCTCGATCTCCCGCCCGCTGATCACATTCGTCACCACCGCGACATGGCCGAGCCGCATCCGCCCGTTGGCCGTGAAGCTCAGCACGCTGCCCGCCTCGGGCGCGCTGCCGCGGGCATACAGACCTGCGGCATTGTCCCACCAGTTCGAGGCATTGCCCGACAACACAATGCCGGAGGCGTTGCGGGCATAGGCAACGCATTGGATGCCGCCGCCACGGGCATAGCGGCGGCCCTTCAGCAGATGCCGGGACGCCGTCTTGCTCGCACCATGGACCTGGCCATGGGAACCGGCAGTGGCGCTGCGGGCGGTCACGTGCAGCGGCTTGGCGACATGGGCGGAAACCGCAGTCATCGGCAGGCTCAGCGCAATCAGCGAACCCAGCAGAAGCCTCTTGCCACCTGTCCCGATCGATCGCATCCGCGGACCCCTTGCGTTGTTGACTGCCGGTAACGAAATCGCGAGCAAACGTGACTTGGCGTAGCAACAGCCCCGCGCACATGACAACCCGGTAAAGCGCGGGTAACATTTCTCACGGTCACATTCGCCAGGAGCGCCTGTGGATAACCGCTCTGCTGAGGAGTGTTTTCCTAAAACCGAGAGATTTGCCCTGCTCCCCCGCGCAAATGCCACCGGCCAAGGCGGGCAATCGGCGGTGGCAGAGGGGGCGGGCGACTCCACCGCCCCCACGCCGCTCGGCCGGTCCTTTCGGACCGAGCCCCGAGATCGGCCGCTATTTGCAGGCGGTGACCATGATCTCCACCAGATGGCGGGGATCGGCCATGTTGGCCTGCACGCAGGCGCGTGCCGGGGCCCCGCCTTCGGGCAGCCAGGCCGACCAGAGCGTGTTCATCGTTTCGCGGTCACGGATGTCCTTCAGCCAGATCTGAGCCTGCAGCAGCCGGGTCTTGTCGGTGCCATGGGTTTCCAGGATGGCGTCGATCTGGGCCAGAACTTCCGCGGTCTGGCCCTGAATGTCCTTGGCCAGGTCCTGGGCGGTGCAGCCCTGCAGATAGACGAAGCCGTGATATTCCACCGCCTTGGCCAGCACTTTGTTGGGCTCGGTGCGGATGATCTTGCTCATGCGGGGGTTTCCTTTCCAGTGGATGGGGGCGGCGCGATCGCGGCCGCTGGTGAAGCGGCGCATTCAGACCATCCGGGTCTGGCCGAGTCAAAGCCGCGGGCCGCGCCCCGCCGGCGCCATGGCGAGGGCTCTGCCCCCATGGCCCGTTGAGACCCGGCACCCGGTGGGGGGTACGCGCCAGGGACAGGGGCCGGGCACCGGTCGGGTCCAGGGGCGTACACCCCCTGGCGTGAACCCCTGGGCGGTCACGCCATCGGCCAGCGTGCCAGCACGGCCAGCGCGGCCTCCGGCAGACGCCGCGGCCGGCGCGTCTGCGCGTCGATCGCCACGATCACGAACCGCCCGTTCGCGCAGCACCTGCCGGCCTCGGTGAACAGGGTCTGGCGCAGATCGAACGAGCTGCCGCCGACCCGCTCCACCCCGATCGCCGCCCGCACCCGCCCCGGCCAGCCGAGCTCATGCAGATAATCGAATTCCAGCCGGACCAGCGAGAAATGGGTGAGCCCGGTCGCCGCCATGTCGGGGCCCATCAGCAGCGCCGCCCGGCTGTTTTCCAGCAATGTCAGATAGGCCGCGTGGTTGACATGGCCCATCGCGTCGAGGTCGGCAAAGCGGATCTCGTGCTCGGTGACCCAGCGGAAGCGTGACAGTTCTGGGGGGCTTTCGCGCATCACGGCCTTTCATGCCCCGGCCCGGCGGCGGGGAGGATCGTCGGGGCGGTCGATCAGCGCCAGCGGCGCAGACGCCGCGCGGCCTCCGCCATGTCGGCCTCCGGCCCGCAATAGCTGAACCGCACGAAGCGTGAGCCCCGCTCGCGGTCGAAATCCACCCCCGGCGTCGCCGCCACCCCGGCCTCCTCCAGCATCCGCGCACAGAAGCCGGCGCTGTCGTTGCTGCGGGCGGAAATATCGGCATAGAGATAGAAGGCGCCCTCCGCCGGGCTCAGCCGGTCGAAGCCGGCCTCCGGCAGGGCGCGCAGCAGCAGATCGCGGGACCGGCGATAGCCGGCCACCTTGTCCGCCAGTTCGCCATGACAGTCGAACGCGGCCGCGGCGGCGATCTGGGCGATATGCGAGGCGCAGATCATCATGTTCTGTGCCAGGCACTCCACCGGGCGGATCAGATCCGCCGGCAGCACCAGCCAGCCGACCCGCCAGCCGGTCATGCAGAAGTATTTCGAGAAGCTGTTCACCACCACCGCGCTCGGGCTCAGCCCGGCAGCGGTCGTGGCCGGCGCGTCATAGGCCAGGCCGTGATAGATCTCGTCGCTGATCAGCCGCACCCCGCGGCCATGGCACCAGGCGGCGATCGCGGCGAGTTCATCCGCGTGCAGCATCGTGCCGGCGGGATTGCTGGGGCTCGCGACGATCAGCCCGGCGGGTGGCGGATCGAGCCGCTCCAGCATCGCGATATCCGGCTGGAACCGCGTCTGCGGGCCGGTCGGCAGGATCACCGGCTGCATGCCGAGCGCGGTCAGGATATTGACATAAGGCGGGTAGAACGGCGCGGCCATGGCGATCCGGTCGCCGGGATCGAAGGCGGCCAGGAACGCCAGCGGAAAGGCCCCCGAGGCACCCACGGTGACGGCGATGCGCGAGGCCGGCAGATCGCGCCCGTACCAGTCCTGGTAGTGCGCGGCGATCCGCGCCCGCAGGCCGGACAGGCCGAGCGCCTCGGTATAGCCCAGCGGCGCGCCGGCATCGAGCGCGGCCCGCGCTGCCGCGACCGCCCCTTCCGGGGCGCCGGTGCCGGGCTGGCCCACCTCCATGCGGATGATCGCGGGCGCGCCCGGGGGCAGCGCGGCGGCCCGGGCATTGGCCGCGGCGATCACGTCCATCACCAGGAAAGGGGGTGCCGCGGCTCCCCGCCCGACCTTCAGCACCATGGTCAGTTCGACCCGATGGCCAGGCCGGCGCCGCGCGGGTCGGTCGCCCAGACGCAGCTGCCTTCCCGCTCCGGCAGATAGCGGCTGCAGGTGATGACATTGGCACGGCCCGGCGCGGGCACCGGGCTCGCCATCGCCTGGCCGGTGCGCAGCGCCTGGGCCAGCGCATCGGCGGCGGCGAGCGCAGCGCCGGCCTGGCCGGAGGCACCGACCGCCGCATGGAAGGCGTGCAGCGGCTGGTTCCAG
>DAICZL010000002.1 GCA_027311165.1 bacterium | reverse complement strand
CCGCTCGGCCGCGCCCTCGCCATAGAACGCATAGGCCGGCACCCCATCCGGGCCCAGCCCGACGACACTGAGCGTGGTGTTGGCGCGCCGGCGCTGGATGAAATCGGTCGCCACCCCCTCGATGGCGAGCTGGCGCAGCAGCCGCTCGCCCAGCAGGTCCTGCGACAGCGGACAGAGAAAGCCGACCCTCTGGCCGAGCCGCGCGAGGCCCAGCGCCACGTTGAACGGCGAGCCGCCGGGCCGGGCATCGAGCGAGAGCGAGGCACCGCGGTCCTCGTCGATGAAGATGTCGAACAGCGCTTCGCCGCAGACCAGGATCATGATGGCTCCTCGTGGTCCGAACCGGACGCGGGGAGGCCGAGCATATGGCGGCCGGCCTCAGGGCGACAGACGATCCGGACCGGCCGATCTTCGCCCGCAGACCGGGCTGGGTGGGCACGGGCAGGATCGGCACGGGCAGGATCGGCACAGGCAGGATCGGCACAGGCATGGCCGGAACGGCCGCAAGCCGCCGGCGGGGCGCGGTTTCATTTCGGCGGCGCCAGGCTGGCGATCAGCAGGCGCATATGCCAGGCCCCGCCCTCATGCTGGTAGATCGTCACCAGATTGCCGTGCAGTTCCCGCATCTGCCCGTCCGGACCGGGCGCATGCACCGAGAACTGGCCGATCCCGTAGCCGCCCTCGCCCATCGGCTGCACCGAAACGATCCGGGTGGTGTGGCCGGTGGCGCCGGCGGCGAACCGGCCGCGGTAATAGGCCTCGATCGCCGGCCGCCCGGCGATCGTCGCGACCGGCGAGACGAAGGTCGCGTCCTCGGCATAGAGCGCGGCCATGCCGGCGGCATTGCCGGCATTGTAGTTCTCGTCATAGCTGCGCCCGATCGCCGCGGCCGCGGCCATCAGCTCCTGGCTGTCCGCGGCCCGCCCCGGCCCCGCAGAAGCTGCGATGGTCAGTGCCAGTGCAACCCCGATAATGATGCGTCCCATGCTGCTCCTCCCGGACATCTCGCGCGCGCCTCGTTCCGACCGGACGCGCCACCGGATCAGCCTGCCCCATCGCATCGGCGAACACCATGGCCGAACGCCCGCGGCAGGCGCGCCGGATGGTCGCGACGCAAATGCATTGTTGCATTGCATTAGCCGCAATGCACAATGGCGCCATGGACGCGATGACAGAATCAGACGCTGGGCACACAGCGACCGAACCCGCGGCGATCGTGGCGCTGGCCCGCGACCTGCTGGCCCTGACCGAGCGCAGCCGCATCCATGCCGGCGAGGATCCGTTCGGCAACCCCGTGCTCTCGGTGGCGCTGACGATCACCCGCAGGATCGACCAGGACCAGCTGACCGAGGCCAGCCTCGGTGCGCTGGTGCGCCATCTGCGCGATGCCGCCCTGGCCGCCCGGGCGGCGCGGCTCGGCCGCTATGCCGGCAGCGGCGGCCCGGGCGCCGAGGACACGGCACTCGCGGTGCTCGCCCAGCGCCTGGTGCGCCCCGATCCGGAAGACAGTCCGGTGCCGCTCAGGCAGTTCCGTGCCAGCATCGAACGGCCGCGCTTCGCCGCGGTATTCACCGCCCATCCGACCTTCTCGCTGCCGATCGAGGTGAGCACGGCCCTGGCCGAGACCGCCTCCGGCCGCGCGCCCGGCCTGAGCTTCGCCTCCCACCGCCCCCCCAAAATCACGCTGGAAGCCGAATTCGCGCAGGCCACCGCGGCCATCGCCAACGGCCGCGACGCGCTCGACCATCTCGGCGCGGCGCTGCTGGCCGCGGCCCGGGCCTGCTGGCCGGATCGCTGGACCAGCCTCGTGCCCCATCCGGTGATCCTGACCAGCTGGGTCGGCTACGACACCGACGGACGCACCGATATCGGCTGGTGGGACACGCTGCGGCTGCGGCTGCGGATGAAGCGCCTGCAACTCGCCCGGCTGGCCGGACAGCTCGCGATGCTGCCCACCGCCGCACCGCTCGCCGACCGCCCCACGATGGCGCTGATCGCGCTGGACGCGCAGATCGCCACCTGCCCCACCGGGCCCGATCCGGACCAGGCCGCCAGCTTCGCCGAGGCGCTGATCGGCGGACGGGACGCGGCGATGACCACACTGGCGCCGCTGCTGGAACTGTTCCCCGCCGCGATCGCCGCGGCCCGCGAGCCCGAGCGCCTGTCGCTCTGCGTCGCCCGCGCGGGGCTGGGCGGCCACGGCCTGTCGCTCGCCCATACCCATGTCCGGCTCAACGGCACCCAGCTGCACAACGCGGTGCGCCAGCGGCTGGGGCTGAACGATCCGCCCGAGGATCCCTCACGCCGCCGCGCGGTGCTGGCCGCGATCAACGCCGCGCTCGACAGCGTCGAGCCGGTGGCGGTCGATTTCGGCGCGCTGCTCGCCGAGCAGTCCTCGGCGAGCCGGCTGATGATGACCGTCGCGCAGATCGTCAAGCATGTGGACGCCACCACCCCGATCCGCTTCCTGATCGCCGAGACCGAGACCGGCTACACGCTGCTGGCGGCGCTCTGGCTCGCCCGGCTGTTCGGGGTGGAGCGGCATATCGAGATCAGCCCGCTGTTCGAGACGGCCGACGCGCTGGAACACGGCGCGCGGGTGCTGGAGGAGGCGCTGCGCAGCCCGCATTACCGCGCCTGGCTCGCCCAGACCGGCAAGCTCGCGCTGCAATTCGGCTATTCCGACAGCGGCCGCTACGTGGGCCAGCTCGCCGCCAGCTATCTGATCGAGCGGCTGCGCCTGAAAGTCGCCGATCTGCTGGCCCATCACGGGCTGAGCGGGGTCGAGGTGATCCTGTTCGACACCCATGGCGAGAGCATCGGCCGCGGCGCTCATCCGGGATCCCTCGCCGACCGGCTGGCCTATCTCTCGCCCGAAACGAGCCGTGCCGCCTTCGCCGAGGCCGGCATTCCGGTGCGCGAGGAGAGCGCCTTCCAGGGCGGCGACGGCTACCTGCATTTCGGCACGCCGGAACTCGCCCTGGCCACCATCACCCGCATCGCCGAGCACGCCTTCGCGCCGTTGAGCACTGCCGCCGACCCGATCTATGCCGAGGCCGATTTCGCCGCGGATTTCTTCGCGACCGCGCGGACCGCGATGCAGGAGCTGGTGGAAGACCCGGGCTATGCCGCGCTGCTGGGCGCGTTCGGCCCGGCGCTGTTCGACAGCACCGGTTCACGCCCCGCGGCGCGGCAGACCGATGGCATGGGCGGGCCGGTGCGCATCCGCCACCCGCGGGAATTGCGGGCGATCCCCAACAACGCCATCCTCCAGCAGCTCGGCTGGTGCGCCAACACCCTGCAAGGGCTCGGCGCGGCGGCATCGCGCAACCCCGAACCCTTCGCCGAACTGCGCACCGCCAGCCCCCGCTTCCGCCGCGCGCTCGATCTGGCGGCGCATGCGCTGGCCCATTCCGATCTGGATGTCCTGCGTGCGGTGGTGGCGCCGCTCGATCCCGGCTCCTGGCTGGATCGCGCCGGACATACCAAACGGCCGGGGCGGCGGGAGGAACTGATCGCGGTCGCCCGGGCGCTGGAACGGCTGGATCTGTGGGCACCGACCCAGGCGATGTTCCGCCGTATCCAGGCCGACCATCTGGCGCTGCGCGCGGCCTGGCCCGACGCGCCGAGCATGGCCACGCGCGAGCTGCTTCTGCACGCGCTGCGCCTGTCGCTGATCCACCGGATCTGGTTCCTGGAGACGAAGATCCCGGAATTCTCGCCCCGCCACGGCGTCACGCGTGAGGCGCTGCAGGCGCGCATCCTGCGCCTCGACGTGCCCGGAGCCCTGGCGGTGCTGAACGAGGTGTTCCC